>VGOP01000006.1 GCA_016875875.1 Chloroflexota bacterium
TGGAGAAGACGGAGGGCGTCCCTTTCTTCATCGAGGAGTTCATAAAGTCGCTCAAAGACCTCAAGATAATCGAGAAAAAGGATAGTATCTACCGTCTACGCAAAGATATTCACGATGTAACCATACCCAGCACCATTCAGGATGTCATCATGGCCAGGGTTGACTCTCTGCCCGATGCCGCCAGAAGTGTGCTTCAGAGAGGCTCGGCCATCGAGAGGGAGTTCAGCTTCGAGCTGATAAAAAGGGTAACAGGTATATCAGAGAGGGAATTGTTGTCTCATCTGTCGGCGTTGAAGGATGCCGAGCTTATCTACGAGAGGGGGATATACCCGAAGTCAACCTACATCTTCAGGCATGCGCTGACCCGCGAGGTGGTGTACAACTCGATACTGGCGGCGAGGAAAAAGAAGCTTCACCTGGACATAGGCGATGCCATCGAGGAGATATATAAAGACAGCCCGGATGAGCATTACGAGGCGCTGGTCGCTCATTACATCGCAGGCGAGAACTACGAGAAGGGGGCTGACTATTGCCGGCTGGCGGCAAGGAAAGGTGAGCGTGCAGTCTCATTTGCCGACGCGATTGCCTACGGTGAGAAGAGAGTCGCCTGCCTTGAGAGGCTGCCGCGTACGGGAGACATGGAGAAGCAGATAATCGATACAAGGGCGACACTTGGAATGTATTACACAAGTGTGAACTATTGGGTTGAGGCAAAGGAAGCAGTCGAGCCGGTGGTTGAACTGGCTTTGAAGCGTGACTATAAAAGGGGGATCGGCAGAATATACAACATAATGGGTATGTATGAGTGTAATATTGAGGGTGATTTCGCCACTGGCTTAAAGTATCTGGAACAGGCACTGAAGATCGGCGAGGAGCTGAATGATCTTGTTAATGTAGTCTATACACGATATTGGCTGGGATGTGGTCTAGGATTAACTTGTGAGTTTGACCGTGCCCTTCCTCATTTTGAGAGAGGTTTGGAGATCAATACGGCGGCAAATAGTATCTGGGGAGTGGCAACATTTAAAAGCACTATAGCTTGGTTCAATTATGGTTTTCAAGGAAAGATTGACCTGGCATATCAGACCGGCCAGGAGGCGTTGAAGCTGGCCGAAGAGAGCGGTGATATAACTTCAAAACTAATCGCATACACCAGTCACGGTTACTCTTGTTATTACAAGGGCTTCCTGGATGAAGCCGAGGAGCACCTGCTGAAAGCAGTAGATTACTGCGACAGTGTTAACCTTTTTAACTGGGGTGGTCTTGCAAATTATGGCCTGGGTGAGGTCTATTTTGACAGGGGAGAATATGCGAAATGCCAGGAACTCTATCGTAGGGCAATTTCCTTGGCAGAAAGCCTTAGATTGGCACCCTCCTGGTTGATATACCGTAGAGTAGCTTTGGCCAGGGCTAAGGTGCTGAATAATGAGAAGGACGTTGATTTGGAATCTTTATATGTGCAGGCGGATATAAATTATACAAAATACTGGGATGGCATAATATCAAAACATATCGCAGAGATACTGCTAAATATCGATGATAAGCACATGTCTGAGGCGGAGGATTGGGTCAGGAAAGCCATTGAAACAGATAGCAATAACGGCACGATGTGGGAGTTAGGAAGGGCTCACGCCCTCTATGCCGAGCTGCTCAAAAGAAAGGGCGACCTGCCGGGAGCCAAAGATAAGCTGAGCAAAGCTATAGAAATCTATGGGGAATGCGGCGCTGACGGCTGGCTCAAAAAAGCACAAGAAGACCTGGCGCAGATTGAAAAGCCGACGCGCAAGCGCTCCCAGCGCTCTGGAAGATAAACCCTCGACAAGCTCGCCTATGCAACAATGTTCCTGAAAACGTCGTTTGTTGCACTTTCACTCATTTAGTGACCTCGGAGAGAATTCCTAACCACAGCTACACATTGATGATGATTCAAATCTCACTATGAGACAACGATACCTAGCTGCTAACTATCGGACCTATGACGCCAGTCGTAAGAGCAAGGCTGGAGACCTTTCCATCACCCCTCTAAATCTGCTCGATTTGGAAGTTGTCTTGCCGATGTAATTGTCCTACAATTTAACGGACTCGTTGGCGGACACATGAGGAATACGCTTCCCTTGCTGCTGTTAGTCATCGCCTTGGTGCTTATCGGGAACTTTGTCATACTTAGGCTTTACGGTGATACTCTGCAAAGCACACACCTGTTTATTGTCCGTGGCACGGTCTTCTATCCCGTAGCCTTGCTGAATCTTGTTCTTGGCATTTTACTGATCGCTTTTCTTGTTTGGGAATGGTTAACCCAGAGAAAAAGTCTTAAGTGACAAGCCTACGGTACTCAGCAGGAAGTAACGAAATAGTAACTTGAGATATTCGAAGAAACTGTTAATATAAGAAATATGATACGATCTGAAATACCACCTTTTATGCCTATGCCAGTGTTCTAATCCTGACGCCAGTTCGAAAACAATAAATCGTTAAGGAGCTAAATATCATATCTACTAAGGGAATCAGAAATCTATTTAAACATCCTTACACCAAGAATATTCTATCAGCTCTGGCGGTAGCGTTTTTTGGCTTTGTGCTGCTGAATCTTACCTTTCTATTCAACTATCTGGTATTTCAATTTATCGGTCTCTTTATACCGGATGACTTCGAGCCTGTACCCCGGTGGCTACCCATAGCGAGACATATTCTGTTCGTGATTATCATCGCTTTGATTTCGTGGATTATTTTCCGCACAAAGTTGCCAGTACTTATTAAGGCAATTTTTATGACGGTGCCAACGGCCGTAGTCCTTGTGACTATTGGGATACTGTTGTATTCCTTACCAGTCGTGCCATATATAGTCGGAGTTATATTGACTATAGGCGTTTTGTTTTATTTCTATCGTACCAAAAAACCGTGGCTTTACTATTACAGCGTAATCTTAGTAGCGATAACGCTGATGATTTTTACCCTCATGGGTGGAGAAATATGAACTACAAAGCAACAGTTGTCTAAAAAGTTCAGTAAAACGCCTTTTGCGTTTAGAAGGCTAGGGATTTCCTGTTGAACTCCCAGGTTAACTAATCTTACCAAATCTGTATGCAGCGATAGCCGCATCAACCAGATACCAAACTCCCATGCCTCCACATGTTATCAGCTTTAAGACACCCAATCCGATTTGTCCTTGGTAGAAACGGTCCAGACCAAAATAGCCAGCAAGGAAAGATATTACCAGGATGGTTAACTGGCGTTGCCATTCCTTCTTTATAGCCATCTTCAATACCTCCTTCGGTTTCTTCAATTTGAAGTCTACCATAGCTGGCGATAGGCACACAATCGCCTGGTTTGTGTAGGGTCGCGTGAGAAACTAATAATAGGCTGCAGCAGTCCGAGGCTGAAATATGGGGCTTTGGCGGTGGGAGATGAGGGGAATTGGATATCCCCGGTGGTTTGGAAGGCTTTCCTGGGGCTCGTGGTGAGCTCTGAGCTTTGCGAAGAATAGTAAGGGTCATGAAACTGGTCTTCGGAAAATAAAAAAAGGGCGTAGGTCTAAAGACCTACGCCCTTGTGAAAAAGGCACAAAAAAAGGCAAAAGAACCCCCTACACTTCAGAGGCTCTTTTGCCTGTGATTGTCTATAGTCAAACTATTCAGTTTTTTGGCAAGGCTTTCCCTTCAATTCGAGATAATTATTACTTTGTTTTTTGCTCTTGCTCTCTTATTGTCTCTTGCCTGTTTATCGGTAGCCTGCAACCGCTAGCACTACCGCTTGAGATAGTCTCAAAAAGCTAGAGACAAAACGAGTAGGCAAGGCAAGGCTGAAAGCCCAAAGCAAGCCTTGTCTCGAAAGTAGTTTTGCCTTATTCGGTTGTCCAGAGCCTTGCCGACCCGCAATCCGCTGGCATCGGTTAGATACTCCGCAAGAGGCTTTAGCCTCTCACTAATATAGTTCCAAAACCGAGCCAAAACGTTAGATAAAAGCTAGTTTTGCTTGATACTTTTTCCTTTGCTGGTATAGGTAGTTTCTCTCGTTATCGGCAAGAGGCAATCCGCTTACCTTTCTATAGGCTATCTTAATCAGTCTAGGCGGTGCTCTATACAGCCACAGTTTGGCATCAAGCCAAGCATCAACGTCTATCGCCTTATCATCGGCTAGCATCTGGCAAAGCTCTGTCTCGTTGCCTTCGCCATCATCTACAGTCCCGTTGAGACTGGTTATCTTCGGCAGTCTCATTATTTCCCGCCAGTATGCCATTACTGTATAGCTGGCTACTCTCACCATGCCGCCTTCAGTTAAGCTGTTGCCACTACCGTTATACTTTGCCTCGACTTCGGCAAGCCTTAAGATAATATCCTGCCTTAAGTCCTCTCTGTCCTCTGGCTTCGCCTTGTGTTGAAACTTCTCTGCAATCTTGCTATAGTTTGCCCAATCTAGCATAGTTGGCACTCCCTTCTGTGTTAGGTTTGCCCTAGCTCTGTTAACGCTGGCTAGGGCATTCTATTGGTCTCAAAGCAAGGCTCTGGACTTCAGCTATTCAGTTGTTAAGGTGCTTCGTATTTGACAACTTCATTATTGAACAATATGAGCTAATGTGCATTATTTAGATATAGCTACATTTATACATATATCATGGATGCGGAAGCTGGTCTCTGGCGTCAGTTACAGGTGCAACATGTGTCTTCGGCTATAGTCTGGTCTTAATGAAGTCCTACAGCCTTACTGAAGGTTTACGACGGCATTAGTAGGGTCTATGGTCATCTACCGTAGAGGGCAGCGTAAGGGTCAGCCCAGTCGCTTTCAGGGGCAGCCATGCCAGCACCCGTGAGGCGGTAGAACTTCCGTGGCTGACCTTGGGGATAGTAGTCTTGAAGGCTGGAATGCTCCTCAACTCCGCTCTCCTCGACATAACCCAACCGCTGCAAATTCGAGAAATAAGTAACGAATGAGTGATACCTGCAGCCGTGTGACTTCCAATGGATGCGTTCCATTTTCTTCTTGGCAATCCTTTCGATATTGTCGGGGCTTATGGCTCTCTTCTGCCGTTTTGCCTGTCGCTCCTCTTGCCTGGTAGCCCGATCCGTCGCGGTGAACTCAAGACGTGCCATCTTGTAATAGTGGAAGATGTCAGCCTGTGGAGCTCCAATCCCTGGGTCTATAGAGGGAGAACCAAAGGGCGCGTTACCCATGAGAAATTCCCGGATGAAAGTACCGCAGCCGAATGGCCTGAGGAAGCCGCCTCTCCTGGGCCTAAGAGGTAACATCTTCTGAATCCCTCTTCCAGAGCTTGTCGTACCACTCGCGGTGTTCCTGGCCGGCTACCTTGCGGTATTTAGCCGTAGTATTGAACGAGGCATGCCCCAGGTGTTCCTGAAGTAGTCTGAGGCCATCTCCAGAGTCATCCATTTTCATAGCCCGGATGGCGAAGGCGTCTCTGAGCCGGTGGGGGCTTACACCGCGTACTTCACCTGTCTCAGGATTTAGTAGAGGAGACAAGTCTGCCCTCTCAGCACAGTCTCTTATTATCTGCCAAGCACGATGGCGGTTTATACCGAAGATGAGCTTAACTCCGTCTCTGGTCACAGGGCCACCCCGTTTGATATAGTCCGTCAGCATCCTCACTGTCTCGGCATCAATGGGCAGAGTTCTTAAGCGTCTGTGCTCCAATTCCTTCTTAGTGGCTTCGTCTACCTTATTGCCGCACCCGGGGCAAAAACAGTGAGCTCTGCCCAGCCTGGTTCCACAGCTAGGGCAGAAAAGTCTGACGCGGCTCTTCAGGTGGATGATGGTAGCCAAGCCTGTGCCTAAATCTAAATCTTCAACTTTTAATGCCAAAGCCTCACTGATACGGCAAGCCAAACGATACAACAACCTGATGAGCAACTTGTCTCTGACAGATGATGCTGCTTGCTCTAAATGTGCAATATCTTTCGTACTTAAATAACTTTCCATCGATTGATTATCTATTCCGATTGCTTGTGATTAATTACCTACAATTCATTGAATCCTATCTGAATCCTATCTATGACTCGGCTTATTCGGGCCACCATCCTAGCCAGGTCTCCTTGTTACACTCGGTACATTTAATACATGCTGCGACTTTTCCTGTTGCTCCACAGTCACACGTGAATTCGCGTTGCAGGTCGGCGAGAGGGTCATGGTCAAGTTTCCACCTTGTCATGAAGGCTATGTGCAGGGCTTCGCTGCTGCACATAGCGCAAAACAAGATTGATGGTTTTATAAACCATTCTCCATCCTTTTTAGGATGCACGGCTTCGTCACCGATTCCTTCCGGAATGCTTTCTCGGCTCTCCCAACCCCAATATCCGCACCTGCCGTCATCTTCAAGGCACTCACATCCCTCATGTTTCTTAGCTCCGATTGCTCTGGCTACTATGATCAGGTCCTTGAGGTCCCGCCACTCGCTCGCCGACAGTGGTGATTTGCCTTTTCCAGAGTTAGGCGATGGGGTAACGGAATCAACAGGTGCGCGTACTCTAGTAGTCCGCAAGGATAGCTCGAAGGACCCATATTCCATCTGCTGTATGAGCTCATCGATTGTCACGTTCGGTTCTGCTTTGCTCAAGGTACACAAGCTTTTAAGAGCCCTACCACCCAGTTTCCCAGATGCCACCAGAGATAACACGGTGTCCTGATGGCTTGGTGGAAAGCTTGAAATCATGAGAGCTTCGTGCGGCCCTATGTGGCCAGCCTCTAATTGAGCACGCATGCTCACTGGAAGTAAAAGCAAGGCTAGCCTAGAGGAAATCGTACGTTGCGGAATCCCAGTTCGCCTTGACAGCTCTCTTTGTGACACCTCGTACTTGTCGATGTAAGTTTTGAAAGCCCGAGCCTGATCTAGAGGAGGAATATCCTCGCGCTGATAGTTTTCAGCTAACTGCATCTCAAGAGCTTTGCGATCATCGATATCTACTCTTACGATACAATCCACATACTGCAGGCCAGCTTCTATTGCAGCTCTCCAACGTCTCTCACCGACAACAATCAAATATTTACCGTTTTTCAGAGACCTTACAACAATTGGACCTATCTGACCTGTTTCAGCAATGCTTCGTGCCAATTCTTTAATCATTTCTGTATCTATGTTCTTCCGAGGCTGGTTTTTGTCGGGAACGATATCCGCCACATGCAATTTAACCAACTTACTATCCTGTGATTTAAATTCAATTTTCAATTGGCACCTCCTATTTCGTTTTAATGTCTAGGTTGTCCACCGGCGAACACCTTTTGTGGACTTCGCTAACGTCCGATTGGGCAAGGTTTACGTATCCCCTGAGCACATCTAAACTGCTGTGACCTGTTATCTGCTGGAGGCTAAAAATGTCGCCGCCGTTGCGGATCCAAAAAAGGCAAGCAGTATGCCTCAATGTATGTGGTGAACAACGAACACCAGTTATCCCAGCCTTTTTCCCGTAGTTCTTCATCCTCGATTCCACGCGATTTTTAGTCAAAGGCATGCCGTATCTAGTGAGAAATACACGATCATAAGAGGGTAAAGGTGGTTCCGGTCGATGTTTGTGAATGTATTTCCAAAGTAACTTCAGTACTTTAGTTCCGATGGGTACAATACGCTCTCTGCTTCCTTTTCCCATGACTTTGATGCATCTCCTGGTCATATCAATATCGCCTGGTCTAAGATTGGTGACCTCAGAAAGACGACACCCTGTATCTAATAAAAGGACGAGCAGTGTGTAGTCTCGGTAACCTTCGGATGTAGATACATCGATAGCGGCTAACAAATCCCAGATCTGCGCTTTCGTAAAACAGGGGATGACCTTCTTGGGAAACTTTGGAGCTTTTAATCCGTGGAATGGCGATTGCTCCACAAGCTCATCCGACACCCAACGGTTCCAAGCAGCCCTCAACGCCCGATAATAACAATTTATCGTTTGTGGACTCAGCGGCTTCTCTTGATGTGGTGTAAATCGATGACCGACATATCGATGGCATCCTTTCAGGTACAAGATGAAACCTCTAATCTCATTAGGACCAACATATTTTGCATCTATTGAAAGTTTATTAGCCTCCAAATACGCCTTCAATTTCTTGAGTACAAGTACGGTCAAATCTATACTCTTGCTACTCCTAGATTCAGCGGCTCCACAAAATATCTCGAACTGGATGAGACTATCGATCAAAGTGGCATTGGATCTCTGCCCATTCAGACTTCTATTGACATCTGGTTCTATTTTCATTATGCTCAAAATAACTGGTAAATTTTCAAGACAACTCCATTATGGGCCAAAGGATACAATTAGCTGTCGACGTTAAGCAGCGCTTAAAAAGGGTAGCCAGGAGATGCCAAAAATAACCCCCGACGAAAGATGGAGAAGGCACGTCTTAGAGCGATATACAGCCTTCGAGATGTCAGGTGAACTCATAGCTTTGCGTAACGAAGGACTCAAGATTCTGGGTCGAACATCTCTATATACTGGAGACGAATGGTTTCAAGATCGGCAAAAGAGGGATACATCGTCAGAGTACCCTAAATGGTGCGAAAAATGCGAGATGGTAGGAGCTCGATTCGGTCTCGCCCCCTGGACGGTACAGATGGCATGCCTAATCAAAGAATATTCCCCCGATAATAATTTGTTTATGGTTGAGTCTAACTGGCCACGAATCCGTGTCGTAACCGAAAATACCAATGAGCTATTTCTGAGTTGGCTCTGTTATGAAGCACGAAATCTTGGTCTTTATGTAATACAAAAGCACGGATCTTCAGAGACAACTATGATTGTTATAGATCTTGCGCCTCCGCTAGAACCACTGACCGATTCGTCGAGGCCACCACGCGACGCCGCCTTCCATATGAGAGTGGAGACTCCTGCTGAATATCCCCCGGAAGCTGCCAGTGATCTGCAAAGGGCAGCCTCAAATCTGGGGCGAGAGCTATCTCGGCGCTTGGGTTACCAGTCTCCACGGAGATTGAGATCATCAGAACTGATAACTACAGCAAAACAGCTCAAAGCTGACAAAAGCAAGTTAACGGAAGCAGAGAGTATCGAGGTCGTGGATAATCTTTATCCCAACCACGAAGAATCTGAAGAGCGAAAGCTGCTCAAACGTTGCAGATCACAAAAAAACCAGGTACGCCAGCGAATAGTAAAGCCGTATCAGCACAAAATCAAACCTAAAAATCCCCCCGCATAAGCATTCGGGGAACGTCGCAAATATTAATAACGTTCTCTGGCTCACGACTTGCTGCCCAGCGATTGTCACTTGGTAGCCTGATGTTCAAGTTCTTACAGAAGCAGTGAAAATCTTTTTGCAAGTAACAACCCCGTTGCCTGAAGGAGAAATATGAATGAGATTATCTACAGGACTTGCTGTGGCATGGGCATTCTGAACATCGACATCAGCGAGTTCACAGTAGCGTCGTGTCATCTCCAGGCTACTGTGCCCCAGAAGCCTCTGCAAGCTGAAGACGTCTCCCCCGTTCCTTAAGAAACTAATGGCAGCGGTATGACGAAAGGTATGCGGAGAACACCTCACTCCTAATATCTTTGCCTTTAATCCGTACTTCCTCATCCTGACCTCTACCCTGTTTTTACTCAAACGTCTGCCATCCGCCGTAAGAAACAAGAAATTCTCCCTGATCAGGGATGGTTCCGGTCGTACGTGGTTAATATAACGCCAGAGTACGCGTTGCACCCCTTTCCCGAAAGGAACCATCCTCTCCTTGTTTCCCTTGCCCATGACTCTCATCATCCTCTCTTCCAGACAGATATCGCCTAGTCTCAGAGTGGTCAGTTCGCTCAGCCTTATGCCCGTATCCAGAAACATAAGCACCATAGCATAGTCGCGATACCCTTCTCGGGTATCGACGGCGATGGCTTTTAAAAACTCTTGGAGTTGTGCATCCGAAAATGACCGTATTATCTTTCGGGAAGCCTTGGGAATCTTAACCTTGGTGAACGGTGTCTCACAAACAACTGTTTCCTCTTTTAACCAGGACCAGAAAGCACGAACGGATCTGATATAGCAATTAATGCTGTCATCAGACAGTCCGTTCTGGCATTGCCTCACAAAAGGATGGTTGCTATAGCGCCTCTTGCTCTGCAGATAAGTCACAAAGGTCCTCATCTCTTCAGCGCCGATATCTTCGACGGCGGTGGATTTTCGCTGTGATCGTAGAAACTGCTCCAGGTAGCTGACGCTGCTGGTCACCATGACAATGGTTTTATCGCTCTTGCCCTCTGCCCTGGCGCATAATCTATAACCTTCAATTAACTGTAAGATATCATGCCGCTCTTTTGCCAGATTTTTTAACGAAGCAGGAACCCCCCTTTGACGAAGCTGTTTTTTTGGTCTAAAATGAAGCTGTTTTTCGCGGGAGTAACTCAGTGGTAGAGTTCCTGCCTTCCAAGCAGGCTGTCGCGGGTTCGAGTCCCGTCTCCCGCTCCAAACTGCCAGCCTCACAACGAAGTATGACCTTTTAGTTATTGACAAAGCGGAGAGAATTCTCTATCATTATAATCGCCATTGACCATAGGGCAGTGAGCCTTTATTAAAACAAATAAAAAGGCCGCTTGGATCAGCGATGACCGAGACGGAAAATAGGGGTAGTGTTTATTGAGCCTTCTCGGCAATGCTGAGAAGGCTCTCTTTTTTAGGACGATGTATAACGCTATAACCGATATTCAGGGAATAAAGGTAGGACATTACACCGATAAGGACGCAGCTACTGGCTGCACCGTGATTCTGTGTGAGGCAGGAGCTGTTGCTGGGGCTGATGTGCGAGGCTCGGCACCAGGAACCAGGGAAACTGATCTGTTGCGACCGATGAATCTGGTGGAAAAAGTTCACGCTATTCTCCTCAGCGGCGGTAGCGCTTTTGGGCTGGATGCTGCCGGTGGCGTGATGCGACATCTCGAGGAACGAGGCATCGGCTATGAAACTCTGGTAGCTAAGGTGCCTATTGTGCCCACAGCCATTATTTTCGATTTGAGCATTGGTAAACCTAACGTCAGGCCGGGAATTGAAGAGGGCTATAAGGCTTGCCTGGCTGCTACTGACAAAGAAGTAGCTGAAGGCTGTGTCGGTGTCGGCACTGGCGCCACAGTAGGCAAAGCTTTAGGTATAGAAAGGGCTACCAAGAGCGGCTTGGGCACAGCCAGCTGCAAAATAAGCGGCGACATAATTGTCGCTGCCCTGGTAGTAGTCAATGCCGTGGGCGATATCATCAATCACAAAACAGGAGAAATCTTAGCTGGCCCTCGTAACGAAGTGAGTAATGGTTTCCTTAGCACCGTCGAACTGTTAACCGGGGGAGTTTATAGTTATAGAAGAGACCCTCTACCCACCAATACCACCTTGGGTGTGGTGGCTACCAACGCTAACTTGAATAAGGAGCAGGTGAATAAACTGGCACAGATGGCACAGGACGGCATAGCCCGGGCTATCAACCCCAGCCATACAATGCATGACGGCGATACCATGTTTGCTTTGTCTTTGGGTGACAAGATAAGCGATATCACCATTCTCGGCTCGGTGGCTGCCGAGGTGGTGTCTGAGGCCATAGTCCGGGCAGTACAGCAAGCAGAAACACTTGCCGGAATACCGGCAATTAAGGACGTGAAATGAGACCAAAGAATGCGCCGACAATTGGTTTTATAGGTGCCGGGACAACAGGTACGGCACTGGCTGTAAGGCTGGCGCAGCAAGGATACCAGGTAATTGCCGTATCCAGTCGGAGCTTGACCTCAGCAGAAAAGCTGGCTGGAAGGATAAACGGCTGCCAGGCTTACAAAGCAGTCCAAGAGGTAGCCGATGTCGCTCAGCTTGTTTTCATTACCACCCCAGACGACACCATTTCCAAGGTAGCTGCTGAGACCAAATGGCACAATGGACAAAGCGTGGTTCACTGCAGTGGCGCCCACTCCATTGACATTTTGGAACCAGCAAAACAGCTAGGAGCTAACGTAGGCTGTTTCCATCCCCTGCAGACTTTTGCCAGCGTTGACCAGGCAATAGAGAATATACCAGGTTCCACCTTCGCCATTGAAGCTGAAGAGCCACTATCGTCCACACTTAAGGAGATGGCTACCGTTTTAGAAGGAGATTGGGTAATCCTCAAGGCTGGTGATAAAGTGCTATACCATGCGGCAGCCGTCTTCGCCTGCAACTATCTGGTGACTCTGGTCAAACTAGCTACAGACTTATGGCAGACATTTGAGGTACCGTCAGCACAAGCAACCAAAGCCTTGATGCCTCTGCTACGGGGCACGTTAAGCAATATCGAAAACGTCGGCTTGCCAAACTGCCTCACCGGACCCATCGCCAGAGGCGACCTGGGCACTATAAGCAGACATCTAGAATCGTTAGAAAAACAAGCGCCATCACTGCTTAGCATCTACAAAGAGTTGGGGCTGCAGACCGTACCGATCGCACAGGCTAAAGGGAAAATAGATTCGAAAAGAGCAGAAGAGCTAAAAGCTTTACTGAGATAAAACAAAACGAGGAGACAAGAATGAGAACAATGCTCAAAAGCAAAATCCATCGGGCTCGGGTTACACAATGCAACGTCGATTACGAGGGCAGCATCACCATCGACAAGGACTTGATAGAAGCAGCCGACTTGCTCCCCTACGAAAAAGTTGATGTATTGAACATCAACAACGGTGCCAGATTCCATACTTACGTAATTGAAGGGAAAAGAGGTTCGGGAGAAATCTGTCTTAACGGTGCTGCCGCCAGACTCGTGACTAAGGGCGATATTGTTATTATCCTGTCTTACCATGTGGTTACTGATGATGAAGCTGTCACAGCCACTCCGAGACTGGTATATATAAATTCAGAAAATCGAATCGTTGACGCCAAAGGCACAAGAGACTGGACGAAAGATTTGTTATCAACGCTATAAAGGAACAGACTGTTTTCTAGTGCCGAGGAGGAGTGAAAATGCGAGTTAGTATTAACGAAATAAAGGAAATGAAATCAAAGAAAGAAAAGATAGTCATGCTCACCGCTTATGACTATTCCACCGCCAAACTGGTTGATGAGGCCAGCATACCATTGATTTTAGTCGGTGACAGTCTGGGCATGGTCATGCTGGGCTATGAATCAACCATTCCGGTAACAATGGACGAGATGATACACCACACCAAAGCCGTGGCCAGAGGCACCAAGCAAGCTCTGGTCATAGGTGACATGCCGTTTATGACCTATCACACAAATACTGCCGATGCCCTGCGCAACGCAGCACGATTCATTCAAGAGGGAGGAGCACAGGCGGTTAAACTGGAAGGTGGCGTGACTGTTGCCGAGACGGTAAAGCGAATTGTTGAATGCGGCATACCGGTCATGGGACACATCGGGCTAACTCCACAATCTGTACATCAACTGGGAGGGCATAAAGTGCAGGGCAAAACTCCCGAAGCTGCCGAGCGGTTGCTTAAAGATGCTAGAGCACTGGAACAAGCTGGCGCCTTCGCCGTTGTCCTCGAACTTGTGCCAGCACCGCTATCCAAGCTAATTACGCAGAAAATAGGCATTCCCACTATCGGCATCGGTGCCGGTCCTGACTGCGATGGCCAGGTGCAGGTAATCAGCGACATGCTTGGTCTGTTTTCCGACTTTGTGCCCAAGCATGCCAAGCAGTTTGCCCAGTTAGCCGGTTTTATCAAAACTGCCCTCGCTGATTATATGGCTGAAGTCAAAGCAGGTAAATTCCCTACCGCCGAACATAGCTCTACTATCGATGAGAGCCTGCTTGAAGAATTAGCACGCGCCTGAACGGCCATGCAAATAGCCAAAACCATCGCTGAGATGAAAGCCCTGAGGATGAAGAGCTTCGGCTCTGTAGGCTTCGTCCCCACCATGGGCTATCTTCACGAGGGACATCTGGCTTTAGTCAAGCAAGCTCGAGCTGAAAACTCAATCGTCGTAGCCAGCATTTTTGTCAATCCCACCCAATTCGGTCCCACCGAGGACTTCAAAGCTTATCCCCGCGACACAGAGCGCGACTTGGCTATGCTGAGGAAAGAGAGGGCAGACATCGTCTTCATGCCATCGGCTGAAGAGATGTATCCTGAATCGTTCAGCAGCTGGGTGGAGGTGGAAAAAATTACCGACCGACTTGAAGGCAGCTACCGTCCCGGGCATTTCAAGGGGGTGGCTACTGTAGTTGCCAAGCTATTTAATATCGTCGAGCCTACACAAGCCTATTTTGGCCAGAAAGATGCCCAGCAGGCATTAGTTATCAAGAAGATGGTAGCCGACCTCAACATGAATCTGGAAGTAATCGTAGCACCAACTGTTCGGGAGAGCGATGGGCTGGCTATGAGCAGCCGTAACATTTACCTAAACCTGCAAGAGCGACAAGCGGCTACCGTCCTGTTTAAGGCTCTTACCCTGGCTCGAAACCTGTGGGAAGAAGGCGAGAGAAACGCTGAGACTATACGTCAACAGATGACTTCTCTCATCAGCAAAGAGCCACTGGCTAAAATCGAGTATGTCAGCATTGCCGATGCCCAGACTCTGGAAGAACTATCAAAAATAGACGGACCGGCACTAGCTTCGCTGGCAGTTAGAGTCGGTAAGACCAGACTTATAGACAATATAGTGCTGGAATAAAATCACTCGCGAACCAGCGCTAGCAATCCAATCATCGCCAGGAATGCTAAGCCAGCTCCGAAATAGAAGGGCGCTGCCGGACTGATTGTCTGCCACAGCCATCCGGCTATGATACTGGCCGGTAAGAGAGTGATGCCAACTACACCATGAAAAAGACCATAGGCGGTGCCGCACCTGTCTTCAGGCACTAAGTCAGCGACAAAAGCTCGCGCTACACCTTCGGCAAGCCCATAGTAGACTCCATATAGGGCAAAAAGCAGCCATATATGCCACGAGGCAGATGTCACGGCGAAGCCAAGATAAACGAGAGCATAAATCAACCACCCAAGCACTATAATTCTACGTCTGCCCAACCTGTCTGACAGTATTCCAGCAGGTATGGAAACTGTTGCGTAGACGACATTAAACAGTATGAGCATCAAGAGTATATAGAGTACAGGGTTACCCAGGTTCTGTGCTCTCAGAATGAGAAAAGCATCGCTGGAATTGCCTAAAGTAAATAAAAACATTATGCCCAGAAAAAGCTTGAATCGATTATCAAAGCCAGTCTTCGTGTCCTGAGAGCTTTTTGGCAAACACTCAGAGTAGCTCTGCGGGCTTGAATTTTTCTTAGCCTCGCGAATAAAGAAAAAAATAAACAGCGACAGCACTGCCGGGATAATGCCAATCAGCACCAGCCACTGATAAGTGCCTCGAATCAGCTCCAGAGTACCACTCTGGAGAAAGAAGACGACAATGGCGGCAAAAACAAGCCCCATGGCAGCGCCGGAGGTATCCATAGCCCTATGAAATCCAAAGGCTTTGCCTCGCTGCTCAGCCGAAACAGAATCGGCTACCAGCGCATCACGTGGTGCCGTGCGTACACCCTTGCCGAAGCGGTCGGCAAATCTCACCCCCAACACCAGCCCCCAGTTTGTGGCTATATACATAAATGGTTTAGCCAGAGTAGACAACCCGTAACCGACAAAAGCTAAGAATTTACGTTTGCCCAGCCTGTCGCTGAGCCAGCCGCTGACAACTTTGAGCAAAGAGGCTGTGCTTTCAGCCACTCCCTCAATAAAGCCAATGACAACTGCAGCCGCTCCCAGTATATTGGCCAGAAACAAAGGAAGAAGTGTGAAAATCATCTCACTGCTGACATCAGTGAGAAAACTCACAAGCCCCAGGAAAAATATGTTTGGGTTAAGTCCAAAAATGCGTTTACGTTCCGTAAGTTGTTGCTGCTTCCTCATAAGACCATTAAGTATAGCACCCTTGTCAAGCACCTTACTATGCATGTCAGCAGCTTATTACTCAACCACTTTAAACCCCCAAGATTGCCACGTTTCGCTCGCAATGACAAGAGGGGGTATCATTACGATGAACGTTTTTTATTCTGTCATTGCGAGGAGTCCTTCCACGGAAGGACGACGTGGCAATCCCGGTGATGGGGAAAACAAGATATTGACACGCGGAATTTATCCTGAGCTATACGAGATTCTTCGCCCCGATTGCATCGGGGCTCAGAATGACACTGGGTGAAGTCTTGGCAAACCAACTACTATGGTCTATAATCTGTGCCAAGAGTCATGAAGAATGCTGACACCTCATTGTGAGTTGAAATCGGAACTCCAAACTAAAGCGCTGAGGAGGTGAGACCATGCCGTTCTGCAGGAAATGCGGACATGAAGTAGACAGTGATGACCAGTTCTGCTATGAATGTGGAGCCCCGGTGGGACCAACAGTCGGACAGGCAGACAAACGAGGCAAAGTCAAAGCTCCGAAAAAGCCCACCCCACAAGAAATCACGCCAGAGCCTCTTGCAACGAAGCAAGAAGTTGTGTCAACCCCAGGAAAACCACCAATCAAACCACAGAGAGAGACCGGCAAACGTAGAATCGGGTGGCCGGTTATGAAGCCCCAGCCAATAGTCCCAACTCAAACTGTGGCCGCAGAAGAGATACCAACAGAGGCACCGAAAAAAGCCGGCAAACTTAGAATCAGGTGGCCAATTATCCTAGGGGCAGCAGTGGCGGTTGTCGCCCTGGGAGTTGCTACTTGGTGGTTCGCCTTTTCCTCACCGGGAGAGCTGGTATTTAAAGACGACTTTAGCAACACCGACAATGGCTGGTTAGTAGAATCGGGCGACTGGGGAGGCATAGCGTATTCAAATGGCGAGCTCGCCATACACAGAAAAACGGCGTTATGGGCGTTTTCAACAAATGACAACGTAGGCGAGCAGACCGATTTCATCGTCGAGGTCGATGCCAGGAAGATACCCGAGGGAGAAGACAACACCGATTGCAGCATCCTCTTCCGATTTCAGGACAACAAGAACTTCTACGGCTTCTACGTCGCGCCAAGGGGCAATTACTCGGTGTGGAAAAAGGTGGGAGGCGAATGGACTAAGTTAATAGACTGGACAGAATCAGACTACATAAAAACCGGCACCTCCACTAACAAGCTTAAGGTGGTCTGCCAGGGACAAAAGATGGATTTCTACATCAACGGCCACAAGGTTGACACCACCAATGACGACACCTTCATTGAAGGTAAAATCGCCATTTCGGTGACCAGTGTAGAGTCAACGCCCGCCATCGAGTACCATTTCGACAATTTCAAGCTATACAAGATAGGATTAGCCACAATTGACAATTATCCCAATGTCACCTCCTTCTCTGTTCCTTCCACTTCGATCAAGCAAGGTGAAACTCTCACTTTCTCCTATAGCGTCTCAGATGATATTGGCTTAAAGCAGGTGGAATTATGGCGAGAGGATAGTACTGCTGGGGTGTCTTTCAGACCGATTAAGACGACCTCTGTCTCCGGTAAGAGTTATACCGGCTCCTTCTCCGATGCTCCATCTGCACCAGGTGCCTATTGGTATGGTCTACATGCGGTAGATACTAATAATGAGTGGAATTGCGAGAGAAATTCACGAACCGGTTTTTCACCAGGTGTCTATGGCCCGATACATGTGGTAGTAGAAGCATCTGAGTAATCTAATATCTAAAGAAATAATTATATGATGACCTTTCTGTTAGTTGAAATCGGAAATCAAAACTAAGCGCCGAGGAGGTGAGACCATGCCATTCTGTAAGAAATGTGGATATGAAATATACAGCGACGACCAGTTCTGTTATCGCTGTGGTGCCCCAATGGGACCGACACCCAAGCGAGTCAAAGCCAGGGCTCCGGCAAAGCCCCAGCCAATAACCCCCACTGAAACTGCGCCCGTACATGAGATACCGACCGAAGCACCGAAAAAAGCTGGCAAATTTAGACTTAGGTGGCTAGTTATATCAGTGGCAGCGGTAGTAGTTGTCGGCTTGGGAATTGCCGCTTGGTGGTGGTTTGCCGGCTCCGCCCCAGAAAAGCTGGTATTTAAGGACGACTTCGGCAACACTGGCAGCGGCTGGTGGGTGAGTTCAGGTGACTGGGGAAGCACAGGATATTCGAACGGCGAGTTGAAGATGCAGAGGAAAACCGCAGGCTGGGGGTATGCAGACAACGAAAATATAGGCCGGCAGACCGATTTCATCGTCGAAGTCGCTGCTAGGAAAATACCCGAGGGAGAAGACACCACCGATTGCAGCATCCTCTTCCGGCTTCAGGACAACAATAACCTCTACGGGTTCTACGTCCAGCCAAGGGGCAAGTACTCGGTGTGGAAAAGGGTGGAAGGCAAATGGACTGTATTGATAGACTGGGCCGAATCAGACTACATAAAAACCGGCACCTCCACAAACAAGCTTAAGGTGGTCTGCCAAGGACAAAAGATGGATTTCTACATCAACGGCCACAAGGTCAATACCATCAAGGACAACACCTTCGTCTCAGGCCAAATCGCCCTATCTGTGTACAGCGAAGAGTCCACCCCCACAACGGAATACCGTTTCGACAATTTCAGGGTCTACGCCCTCAAGACACCAGTCGAGAAAGAGCCGAGCGGAAAGCCGCTGTTCGAAGACGACTTCAGCAGCTCCAACAGCGGCTGGTGGGTTGGTTCAGGCGATTGGGGAGGCGTGGCATATTCGAATGGCGAGCTAGTCATGTACAGAAAAGAGGGAGGTAACTGGACATATACAACAAATGAAAACATAAGCCAACAGACCGATTTCGCCGTTGAAGTCGATGCTAGGAAGATACCCGAAGGCATGGATTTTAACTATTGTGGCATTCTTTTCCGGTTTCAAGATGCAGACAACTACTACGGGTTTTTTGTCAACAGCAAGGGCGAATACGATATAGGAAAGTCAGTTAGTGGACAATTCAGCAAGCTTAAAGACTGGACACGATCAGACTACATTAAGACCGGCACATCCACCAATAAGCTCAAGGTCGTCTGCAAGGGGACCACAATCGAGGTCTACGCCAACGGTCACAAACTTGCCACCGTTGAAGACAACAGCTTATCCGCAGGAGAAATCGCACTGGAAGTCTTTACCAACGAGTCCACCCCCACAACGGAATACCGTTTCGACAATCTCAAGCTGTATCCGGCAGGAGCACTGGGGGAAACGTCCGTCACTGAACCAACTGCCTCCGAGGCCACATCTGCCGAAGAAGCAGCATCTGAAGGCACTTCAACTGAATCCACCGGCGAATGGCTCCTATATTCAAGTGATGCCTTCGGATTCTCCGTTGAATATCCCTCATCCTGGTCGCTGAATACGTTTATGGAATTCCTAGGGACTGTCCTCATAACAGAGCCAGGCGGCAAAGCAGTTATCAGTACATCCGTCCTACCTGTAGGGAGCGTTATACTGGATGATCTTGTCAGTGGGATAACAGACTACCAAAAACAGAACGATTTCTACTATGAACTTATTTCCAACAACCCTGTAACTCACCAGGGAATTAGCGCCAGAATTGTAGAGTGCGTGTATCAAGAGGAGGCAGAAAAACCCAGGTACAGAAGCAGCCAGCTATTTACAATCGTCGATGGAATGAAATATAGCATCGAGCTGAGAGTGACGCCACCGGCAGACTACGGTTCCTACTCCCAGTTATTCCAGAAGGTTATGGCAAGCTTTCACGTTCCTTAGCTAGACCTCTTGCTGAAGCTTCTCACCGGCCCAAGAGAAAAGACGTTGGGGCTAAGGCTAAAGATGCGCTTTCGTTTAGCCACTTGCAGTCGCCTTTCCGCAAAATTGTAACCGTTTAGTATGGCACTTTTACCAAGTGCGCCGCTTGCGATCAACCTGTTAAAAAATTCACCCTTTCCTCTCCCATCAAGGGAGAAGGAAATTTAATATACCGCAGAGATTGACCACGAATGCTTTTTTTGCTAAACTACCGTTTTGGTTATTCAAGTCCGCGGAGAGCCAAGTGCCTGATGAACTAGCTAAGATAGTGGCTGAATACAAGGGGGAAAAGGGCGCATTAATTCCAATCCTACAAAAAGTCCAGGAAAAATTCGGTTATCTATCTGAAGAGGCAATTTCAGAGATAGCTAAATCATCACGAATGTCGGAAAGCGAAGTCTTTGGAGTTGCATCTTTTTATGCCCAATTTTATTTCACTCGCCGTGGCCAGCACACCGTGAAAGTCTGCTTAGGCACTGCATGTCATGTCCGCGGAGGTGAGAAAATTCTGGACGAAATCAAGAGGGAACTTGGTGTTGAATCCGGTGGCACAACAGAAGACTACAAATTCAGCTTAGAGAGAGTAGCCTGCTTCGGTTCCTGTGCTCTAGCTCCGGTATTGGTGATAAACAAAGATGTTTATGGACGGATGACAGTTGCCAAGTCAAAAGAGACTGTAAACAAATACCGATGAAGGCCTAGTGTCATGACTTTCGAGAAAATCCACAAACAAGCAGTCTCAGAGTGGGAAGCGCTGCAATCAAGTAGTAAGCCGCGGCTCTTGGTGGGTGCCGGTACCTGTGGTAGTGCCGCTGGAGCCATGGATGTTCTCAAAGTTATTAATGAAGAACTGGCACGACAAAACATAGAGGCTATTGTTATCCAGGTCGGCTGCATGGGGTTATGTTTCGCCGAACCGATGATGGGCATAGTTAAGCCGGGGCACCCACAAGTCATCTACGGCAATTTAACACCTGAGATTGCTACTCAGATTGTTAAGGACTACCTGGTAGCCGATAACCCTCGTGCTGATTTAGCTCTAGGTTACGCGGGTGACGGCAAGGCTGATGGCATTCCCAACTTGTTCGAACTACCAGTGCTCAAGCCACAGGTCCGCGTAGTTCTGCACAACTGCGGTTTCATCGACCCCGAGAACATAAACCACTACATCGCTAACGGTGGCTACAGTGGGCTGGTCAAGGCATTAAAGATGTCCCCAGAAGCAATAATTGAAGAGATTAAGAAGTCAGGCTTGCGTGGCAGAGGCGGCGCCGGTTTCTCAACAGGGCAGAAATGGGATTTCTGCCGGAAAGCACCGGGGAGAGAAAAATATATAATTTGCAATGCCGACGAAGGTGACCCGGGCGCCTTCATGAACCGCTCACTACTAGAAGGTGACCCTCATTCAGTCCTGGAGGGGATGGCTATCGGGGCTTACACCATAGGAGCCAACCAAGGCTATATTTACTGTCGTGCCGAATACCCATTAGCTCTGGAAAGACTGAGGCTAGCTCTACGGCAAATGGAAGAGTATGGCTTTATTGGAGATAACATACTTGGCTCCGGCTTCGATTTTCACCTAAAGATTAAAGAGGGAGCAGGGGCGTTTGTTTGCGGTGAAGAAACAGCTTTGATGGCCTCCATAGAAGGTAAGCGGGGAATGCCTCGGTCACGACCTCCCTTTCCAGCAATATCAGGATTGTGGGGCAAGCCGACAAATATTAATAATGTGGAAACCTGGGCAGACACAGCACGTATCTTGCAAAAAGGCAGCGAATGGTATGCCGGGTATGGCTCAGAAAAAAGCAAAGGAACGAAGACCTTTGCCCTTGTAGGAAAGGTTGAGCGCACCGGGCTTATCGAAGTACCCCTAGGCATCACCTTGCGTCAAATAATATACGAAATCGGCGGTGGAATACTCAAAGGCAAGGAGTTCAAAGCCGTGCAAACCGGCGGCCCTTCAGGAGGCTGCCTGCCACCATCAATGCTCGATTCACCTGTTGACTATGAATCGCTAGCTGCTGCCGGCTCAATCATGGGCTCAGGCGGCATGATTGTTGCCGACGAAGACACCTGCATGGTCGATC
Organism: Chloroflexota bacterium; assembly: GCA_016875875.1. NCBI lineage: Bacteria > Bacillati > Chloroflexota > Chloroflexota bacterium. The sequence goes on from VGOP01000006.1 coordinate 21,728, forward strand.
TGACAAAGTACTTCCTTAATTTCACACAGGCTGAATCCTGCGGTAAATGTCCACCCTGCCGGGTTGGTACACGGCAAATGCTGGGCATTCTGGACCGCATTACTCGAGGCGAAGGCAAACCCGAAGATATAGCGCAGCTTGAGAGGATAGCCATAACAGTGAAGCAAGGCTCACTCTGTGGCTTAGGTCAAACCGCCCCTAACCCGGTGCTGACCACCATCCGCTATTTCCGCAATGAATACGAGGCTCACATTAATGAGAAGCGCTGCCCGGCCCGGGTATGTAAGAATTTGATTTCGTTCTATATTTTGCCGGACAAATGTCAAGGTTGCATGATCTGCCTCAGAGCCTGTCCTGTGGAGGCAATCACTGGTGACAAAAGAATGATTCACATCATCGACCAGGATAAATGTATTAAATGCGGGACATGCACTGATGTCTGCCCACCACGCTTTGCTGCCATAACAAAGGTTTCAGGTGAGCAAATCGAAGTCCCTCAGCAGCCAGTACCTATCGAGGCATCTGCTTAACAGGAGCTAGTATGATTGTCGGCGAAGAGACTAGAATTATGAACCTGACTATAGACGAGCAGCAGGTCAATGTAAAGGAGGGTGCCACAGTACTTGAGGCAGCCCGACAGGCAGGAATATATATTCCAACATTGTGTTATCATCCCAGCCTTACTCCATACGGAGCCTGCCGCTTGTGCATCGTAGAGATTGAGAATTTGCGTGGTTTTCCCACGGCCTGTACTACGCCGGTAACTGAAGGCATGGTGGTAAGAACCAATACTCCACAGCTCCAGGAGCTTAGACGAAGTATCTTTGAACTTATTCTGGCAGAACATCCCAAGCAATGCCTTACCTGCTCTAAGAATTTGCGTTGCGAGCTACAAGAGATTGCCTCCCGCATTGGAGTGGAGGAGATTACTCTCTCCCCTATCCGCAAGGAGCTACCGGTTTACCAGGACAGCCCATTTTTCGACCGCGATTACAATCTTTGCATACTCTGCGGCCGTTGCGTCCGAGTATGTCAAGAGGTTAGAGGAGCTGGAGCAATTACCTTTACCTATCGAGGCAGCCAGGCATTAGTCGGCACTGCTTTTGACAAGACATTGGAAGACTCAGGATGTCAATTCTGCGGGGCTTGTGTTGATATCTGTCCCACCGGCGCCCTGATGGACCGCTACAGCAAGTGGCTGGGGCTACCTGAACGCTCAGTAATTACCACCTGCCCCTACTGTGGAGTTGGTTGCCAGTTAAGCCTCGAAGTAAATGGAGGCAAGGTTGTCCGTTCAGTACCCGTCCTGGAAAATTCAGTAAATCAAGGACAGGCCTGTGTCAAAGGGCGTTTTGGCATTGCTGAGTTTGTCCATCATACTGAACGCTTGACCACACCCTTAATACGAAAGAACGGTGAACTTGTTGAGGCAAGCTGGGATGAGGCCTTAGACTTAATAGCAGACAAGCTGGGCAGATACAAAGGAGACCAATTCGCCTTTATCGCCTCAGCTAAGTGCACCAATGAAGAAAACTATGTGGCACAAAAATTCACACGCATAGTAATGCAGACCAACAATGTGGACCACTGTGCCCGTCTCTGACATTCCCCCACGGTGGCCGGTCTGGCCGCCAGTTTCGGTAGCGGTGCTATGACCAACTCTATCAGCGAAATCAAAGATGCTGCCTGTATCTTAGTCATCGGCAGCAATACCAGCGCCGGTCATCCGGTTATTGCACTGGAAATAAAGAAGGCAGTGCGCGATGGTGGCAGACTTATCGTTGCCAATCCTCGAGAGATTGAGCTTTGCCGCTATGCTGATATATGGCTGAGACACCTTCCGGGCAGTGACGTTGCCCTGCTCATGGGCATGATGAAGGTTATTTCAGACGAAGAACTGGCTGAGCTACCCTTTATCAGCGAATGCTGTGACAATTTCGACAACTTCAAGGAATCGCTGAAGAATTTTGACCTTGACTTCGTAGAAAAGGCTACTGGTGTGCCACAAAACACTATAATCGAGGCAGCTCGATTATATGCCACGTGCAAACCGGCAACCATAATTTATGCCATGGGCATTACCCAGCACAGCCATGGTACTGACAACGTACTGGCAGTCGCTAACCTGGCTATGTTGACCGGCAATATGGGCAGGCCTTCAACCGGTGTAAATCCACTGCGGGGGCAGAACAATGTCCAGGGTGCCTGTGACATGGGCGCCTTGCCCAACGTTTACACCGGCTATCAAAGGGTTGACAATCCTGACATTCAAAAGAAGTTTGAAATCGCCTGGAGAAGTGACTTGAGTCCAACTCCGGGATTAACCTTAACAGAGATGCTCGATGCTGCTTGCGATGGGAAGATTAAAGCAATTTACGTAATGGGCGAGAATCCGATATTGAGCGATGCTGACGCCAACCACACTGAGAAGGCACTGAAAAAGCTAGAACTCTTAATAGTTCAAGACCTTTTCCTGACCGAGACCGCACGGCTGGCAGATGTAGTTTTGCCAGCAGTCAGCTTCGCCGAAAAGGATGGCACTTTCACCAATACCGAACGGCGCATACAACGAGTGAAAAAGGCAATCGAACCTGTAGGCAACTCCAAGCCTGACTGGTGGATTATATGCCAGCTGGCCAGGAGAATGGGTGCCCAGAATTTCGACTTCGAGAACCCATCTGAAGTGATGGAGGAAATCGCCAGATTGACGCCCAGCTATGGAGGCGTCAGCTACGAACGCCTGGAAGAATGTGGACTGCAATGGCCTTGTCCAACTAAAGACCACCCAGGGACACCTATATTGCACGTAGGTAGATTCGTCTGCGGCCTGGGAAAATTCACACCGCTGCAATATAAGCCACCTGCTGAGCTACCTGACAAAGAATATCCGCTCATGCTTACCACGGGGCGCAGCCTGTATCACTATCACACTGGCACCATGACACGGAAGATCACCGGCCTCAATGCCCTTGAACCAGAGGGGGTAGTAGAGATAAATCCGTCGAATGCTTCTTCCCTGAAAATTAAGGATGGCAATATAGTCAAAGTGGTTTCACGTCGCGGTGAATTAACAGCCAAGGCAAAAGTAACTGAGAAGTCACCACAAAATGTTGTTTACATGACCTTCCATTTCGCTGAGAGCGCAGTCAATCTACTGACTAACCCGGCATTAGACCCAATAGCCAAAATCCCAGAACTGAAAGTATGCGCCGTCAAAATTGAAAAAGCGCCCAAGAAATAAATACACGGAGCTGCCGGGATAATAAAGATTATGTCAACTGATTTAAGAAAACAAATGCGTGAGCTACTTGACCCTTTGCAGGGGCACAAAGTCATTCTAATACCAGCTCTCCAGGCTGTGCAAGAGAAATTTGGCTATTTGCCTGAAGCGGCCATGGAGGAAATCGGACGCGTGGCTGGCGTGTCGCCAAACGTGGTCTACGGAGTAGCCAGCTTCTACGCACAGTTCAGGACAACTCCCGTAGGCAAAAAACATGTTACAGTATGCCAGGGCACTGCATGCCACGTGCGCGGCGCCGCCCGAATTCTGGAAGCTATTGAACGTGCTCTGGATATTAAAGCAGGTGAAACAACCCCCGACCTAGGGTATAGCCTGGAAACAGTTGCCTGCATAGGAGCCTGCGCACTTGCCCCTACACTGAGAGTAAACGAGGACACCCATGGCAAGTTAACTACGAACGATATCGAAAAACTTTTCTCGAAAATTGCTAGACAAGAGGAGACTTCTGACTCGTAATGGAAGCAAAGCTAAATGGCGAATATACAATCCTTGTATGTCAAGGAACCGGCTGCGTATCTTCTAAATCTGACAGAATTACCCAGGCGCTCGAGAACCATATTAAGCAATCAGGACTGTCTAAAAACGTGCATGTAAAACTTACCGGGTGCCACGGTTTCTGCCAGCAAGGCCCTATCGTCATTGTTGAACCTGAAGGGATTTTTTATACCCAGGTCAAAGAAGAAGATGTGGCAGAAATCGTACAATCCCATATTGTAGACAGGAAATACGTAGAACGATTGTTTTATCATAACCCTGTCACCGACGAGGTTATTCCTCTATACAAGGATATCCCTTTTTACAGTCGGCAACACCGCCTAATACTGCGTAACTGCGGGCATATCAACCCTGAACAAATTGACGATTATCTGGCTACTGGCGGCTATGCAGCATTGAAAAAGGCTATTTCCGAAATGGAACACACCCAAATCATTGAGGAGATTAACCGTTCAGGACTGCGGGGAAGAGGTGGTGCCGGATTTCCCACAGGGAAGAAATGGGACGAGGCCCATAAAGCAAAAGAACAGCCCAAATATGTGGTATGTAATGCCGATGAGGGAGACCCGGGAGCATTTATGGACCGTTCTGTTCTAGAAGCCGACCCGCACTCTGTTATTGAAGGGATGGCTATCGCTGGCTATGCTATCGGCACATCTGAAGGCTATATATATGTCCGCGCTGAGTACCCATTGGCAGTGAAGCGGCTCCGCATTGCCATAGCACAAGCCAAGGAACGCAAACTACTAGGAAAAAATATCATGGGCAGCGGATTCAACTTCGACATCGAGATAATGCAGGGTGCTGGGGCTTTCGTTTGCGGCGAAGGCAGTGCCCTGATGTATTCAATAGAAGGCAAGCGAGGAATGCCCCGGGTAAGGCCGCCGCGGTCAGTGGCAGCAGGGCTGTGGGGCAAACCTACATCTCTGAATAACGTCAAAACATATGCCAGCGTACCCTTGATTATCAACAGGGGTGCAGACTGGTATAGAAGTATAGGCACCGAGGGCAGCAAAGGAACAGCAGTGTTTGCTCTCACCGGCAAGATAGCCAATAGCGGCCTGATTGAAGTACCAATGGGAGCTACTCTCCGCGAGGTCGTTTTTGACATTGGAGGTGGTGTCCAGGAGGGCAAGAAATTCAAAGCTGTTCAGACAGGCGGCCCGTCTGGTGGCTGTTTGCCTGAGAGTGCATTAGACCTAACGATCGACTTCGAGTCACTAACTAAGGCCGGTTCTATGATGGGGTCTGGAGGCATGGTGGTAATGGATACAGACACTTGCATGGTAGACCTGGCACGTTTTTTCCTCAACTTCTGCTGCAATGAATCATGTGGCAAGTGCGTGCCATGCCGAGAGGGACTGCCTCTAATGATTGACATCATGCACAAGATAACCCGAGGTGAAGGAGATTTACACGATATCGACCACCTGCTTGATTTAGGTGAGACAGTAACGAAGAGTGCCCTATGCGGATTGGGAACAACCGCCCCTAACCCTGTGCTGTCAAGTATTCGCTATTTCCGGGACGAGTGGGAGGCTCATGTCATCGACAAAAAGTGCCCGGCACTAGTGTGCAAGGCTCTTATAAATTTCTACGTACTCCCCGACAAATGCGCTGGCTGTGGTATCTGCCTCCGAGCCTGCCCTGTGGAGGCAATCAGCGGGGGCAAGAGGCTAGTCCACGTCATCGACCAGGAGAAATGCATCAAGTGTGCAACTTGCCTCGAGAAATGCCCTGAGCGCTTCAGCGCCATAGCCAAGGTGACAGGAGAGCAAATCGCCGTGCCCAAAGAGCCAGTACCGATAGGCACACCTTAAACATAGCGTGTAAAAATGGGTATTATTACTCTAACTATAGACGGTATAGAGGTCAGGACTACCGAGGGCAAAAGAATCCTGGAAGCAGCACTGGATGCTGGCATTTACATCCCTAATTTGTGTGCGCTGCGAGATATTAAACTGCCTTTCGGAGCCTGCCGTCTATGCCAGGTGCAAATAGAAGGCAGACGGAGCGCCATCACCGCCTGCAGCGAACCCGCAGTCAACGGCATGGTCATTCTGAGCAACACACCTGAAGTAAACAGCCTGCGCCAAAAAATTCTAGAAGTAATGCTGGCCAGGCATCCACATGACTGCCTAACCTGCTGGAGGAGGGAGAGATGCCAGCCATTCGATATATGCCTGCGCAATGTGGCAGTAACTGAGCGCTGTGTTACCTGCCCAAAAAACGGACGGTGTGAACTCCAGCAAGCAGTTGATTTCATCGGCCTTGATGGAATGCCTTTCCCCTACACCCCCAAAGGACTACCTGTCGAAAGGGACAATCCTTTCATTGTCCGCGACAACAATCTGTGTATTCTCTGTGGCCGTTGTATTAGGGTCGACCAGGAGATGTTGGGCTTCGAAGCTATAGCTTTCAATCTCCGCGGAGCCAGGACTTATATCGGCGGCGCATTCGGAAAACCCCTTATCGAGTCGGGATGCACCTTCTGCGGTTCCTGCGTAGAAGTTTGTCCGGTAGGAGCACTGATGGACCGCGGCGACGAATGGAATCGATGGCCTGACCGTGAGGCCGCTTCAATCCGCTGCAAATATGCCTGCCCTGTAATGTTAGATGTACCACGCTTCATACGTTTCATCAGGGAAGGAAAATATGCCGAAGCCGTGGCTGTTATCCGCGAAAATGTTCCTTTCGCTTCCATCTGTAGCCTTATTTGCGAGCATCCTTGCGAAATTGCCTGCCGCCGCCGCGATCTCGACCAGCCTGTTGCCATCAGAGCCTTAGAGCGCTTTGCCGTCGAACGTTCCGGCAAGGCTGAGCCTGTGAAAGGCTCAAAAGCTGCGGCCTCAGGCAAAAAGGTAGCCATCGTCGGATCAGGGCCTACGGGGCTTACCGCGGCCTATTACCTAGCCAAAAAAGGTGGACATGCCGTGACCATATTTGAAAGCTCCAGTCAGCCCGGTGGCATGATGCGAACATCGATACCTGAATATACACTGCCTCGAAATATCCTGGATGCAGAAATAGAAGCCCTGACAAAGCTGGGAGTTAAAATAAAAACTAAGTCCAAGGTAGAATCGGTTGACAAGCTAATTAAAGAAGGCTACGATGCCGTGCTTTTGGCTATCGGAGGCATGCCGGAAATCCCTGAACAATTTGGCGTTGAGGTCAACGAGGAAAATGCCATCCAGGTTGACACTGAAAACCTGATGACGAACAAAAAGGGCGTCTTTGCTGGGGGTGATACAGTGACTAAAAAATCGTCATTTATTGAAGCCGTGGCTGCCGGCAGGAAAGCAGCAATCTCCATTGATAGATACCTGGGTGGTAGCGGCGACATCAGCGAAGTCCTGGCACCTGTCATAGAAGGTGTACCCAGGGTAGGCAGAATTGACAATTTCGCTCAAAGAAAAAGGCAAGAGATGCCTACGGCAAAGCCAGCCAAGCAAATTGGCAACTTCACCCAAGTCGAGCTCGGGTTCAGCGATGGGCTAGGAAATGAAGAGGCAAAGCGATGCATGGGCTGCGATCTGAGATTTGCCGTGGCTCGCATGGTAGCTGGTCCAGAAGACAAAGTTAATAAGGCGGGTAGAGAGATTGAACCCTCCCTCTATTCGTCATCGCGAGGAGCGTAAGCGACATGACGCTCTCGATGATAGGAAGGCTGAATGTAGGGACAGACCTTCAGGTCTGTCCGTGGCATTACAGACATGCGTTTCGGACAGGTCTAAAGACCTGTCCCTACATGCTGTGTGATTGCCACGCTTCGCTCGCAATGACAGAAGGGAAAGGCTTGGAATGGGGAGGAATTAATAAGTATTTTATTCGATAATACAGTTTTGAATAAATCATGAATTGTTCCAATCGGTCTCATTCCGGGGGCGATTATGTATAAAATTGTGGCTAAAGAGAAGCTCTGTCCTGTAGTCGACTTCATGAAAATCGAGGCACCGGCAGTAGCCAAAAAGGCTAAAGCAGGCCAATTTGTCGTTGTCCGAGTTGATGAGGTTGGCGAACGCATCCCGCTTACCCTAGCCGATTGGGATGATAAAGAGGGCACTGTTACCCTTGTAGCCATGCAGGTAGGAACCACTACCTATAAACTAGCCAAACTCAACACCGGTGACCAAATATTAGATTTGATTGGCCCTCTAGGATTATCTTCAGAAATAGATAATTTCGGCACTGTGGTCTGTGTTGGCGGTGGCGTTGGCGTAGCTCCTGTATATCCGATAGCCAGAGCGCTAAAGCAAGCCGGAAACAAGGTTATCACCATAATGGGCGCACGAAGCAAAGACCTGCTTTTCTGGGAAGACCGCCTGAGAAGCGTCAGCCACGAGCTGATAGTCACCACCGATGATGGCTCCTACGCCCGCAAGGGAGTGGTCACCGAGCCCTTGAAGGAAATATTGGAGAAAAACAAACAAATCAGCCGTGTCATTGCCATCGGCCCGGCTATAATGATGAAATTCTGCTCTTTAACCACCAAGCCTTTTGGCGTCACCACCCTTGTTAGCCTCAACTCGATTATGGTCGATGGCACCGGCATGTGCGGCTGCTGCCGCGCTTCTGTAGAGGGTAGCACCAAGTTCGTCTGCGTTGACGGCCCGGAATTCGATGGGCACCAGGTTGACTGGGACCTTGTGTTCAACCGCCAGCGGATTTACTGTGATGAAGAAAGGCAATCACTGGAACTGTGGAAAACCCACCAGTGTCAGCATTCTTAAAATCGGAGAGTAAAGGTGGAGGAAAAAGCCAAACCAAAGCTCGATTTGAATAGAGTGGCTATGCCCCGCCAAGACCCGAAAGCCAGGGCAAGAAACTTCAATGAGGTGGCGCTGGGCTATACTCACGACATGGCACTTCAGGAAGCCAACCGCTGTATTCAATGCCCCAAGCGTCCCTGTGCTGACGGCTGTCCGGTTAATGTAGACATCCCCGAATTCATCAAGGCAATACGAGACAATGATATGGCCGAGTCGGTGAGGATAATGAAGGGCAAAAATGCCCTACCAGGCATCTGCGGACGGGTCTGCCCACAGGAGACACAATGCGAGGAGGTATGCACACTATCCAAGAAAGGCGCACCAATAGCCATCGGCAGGCTGGAACGATATGTGGCTGACTGGGAACGGGAACATAGCGCAGAGCTGGCTACATCTCCCAACCTACTACCATCGACAGGCAAGAAGGTGGCTGTAATCGGCTCAGGGCCTGCGGGACTGACCTGCGCCGCCGACCTAGTTAAATTCGGACACAAAGTGACCATCTTCGAGGCGCTACATGTTGCCGGCGGAGTGTTGATGTACGGTATACCCGAGTTCAGGCTACCCAAAGCCATTGTCCAGGGTGAGGTAGATTATGTCAAGTCACTGGGGGTAGAAGTCAGGCTTGACTCGGTGATGGGCAAACTGGCCACTGTGGATGAGCTACTGGAGAGCAACTATGATGCCGTCTTCCTGGGCACCGGTGCCGGGTTGCCCATGTTCCTGGATATACCCGGCGAGAATTTCAACGGCGTCTATTCAGCCAACGAATTCCTCACCCGTGTGAACTTGATGAAAGCCTATCTCTTCCCCGAGTACGATACCCCAATAAAGATAGGAAAGAAAGTAGCCGTTGTCGGCGGTGGTAATGTAGCTATGGACTCTGCCCGCTGTGCTTTGAGACTGGGCGCAGATGAAGTTTACATCATATACCGACGGTCTCGGGTTGAGATGCCAGCAAGACATGAGGAGGTGGAAAACGCCGAGGAGGAAGGGATTATCTTTAAGCTCCTCACCAATCCGAAACGATTTATAGGCAATGACCAGGGCTGGGTAACGGCAATGGAGTGCTACGGAATGGAACTCGGTGAGCCTGATGCCAGCGGCAGACGCCGCCCCATCATTAAGGAAGGCAGCGAGTTCACCATTGAGGTTGATGTAGCCGTTGTGGCGCTGGGAACTACTCCCAACCCTCTGATTCCATCTACCACAAAGGGACTGGAGACGAGGAAAAACGGCACTGTGATGGCTAATGAGGAAACGGGCAAGACAGTAAAGGACAGGGTCTGGGCGGGAGGTGATGTCGTCACCGGCGCCGCCACCGTTATCAGCGCCATGGGTGCTGGCAAGCGAGCTGCCGCCTCAATAGATGCCCATCTAAAAAGCACCAAGTCCTAAGCACCAAATTTCAAATAGTCGAACTTGGGAATTTGCTTCTATTTTCACTACGGATGTAGGTTGGAGCGCAGATGCTCCAACCTACCCAAGAAGGTCATCGCGAGGAGCAATGGCAACGTGGCGATCTCAGCAAAAGGCAGACGCTGGTTGCCAGGCAGAGATTGCTTCGCTGCGCTCGCAATGACGGATTTGTTTAGGATTTAGGACTTCGAATTTTAGATTTGGCAGTGCCTTTCGGGCGGGGTGTGGCCAATAGGCGCTTTATCTCCGTGCTCAACTTCTTAACATCAAACGGCTTGTGAATATATGGAACTCCTGTCCTGGCAATAAAGGCTTCAGTATCCACCCCTATAACATCACCGGTGATGAAGACTACCCGTTGCGCCAAGGACTCAGCTATCTCCTTAATACGCTCATACAGCTCGCTACCGCTCATTCCGGGCAACTTGATGTCCAGCAGTATGAGGTTATACCTGTTACTCTTAATCCTATTCAAGGCGTCCTTGCCATCGTCCGTGGCCTCCACCTCATGCCCCTCCTCAGTCAGAACCTGGCTTAACAGGCGCCTTACCACCGGCTCATCATCCACCACCAGTATCTTGCCTTTAGCTGCCTTTTTCGGTTCGCGGGCTGGCTTGACTTGCCTGGGACGTTTCTCCTCAGTAACTATGGGCAATTCCACGATGAAGGTAGCCCCCTTGTCCAGCTTGCTTTCAGCCCATATCCTGCCACCGTGCTCGGTTACTATGCCGTGGCAGATGCTCAAGCCAAGCCCCGTCCCCTTGCCTATCTCTCTGGTGGTAAAGAAGGGGTCGAATATCCTATCCAGGTTCTCCTCAGCTATACCAAGCCCATCGTCTTTGAATGATATACGGATAGCATTACCTAACTGCTCTGTCTTGATTATGAGCTTCCCTTTACCACGGGCCAATTTCATCTCCATCTCGGCATTTATAATCAAATTTAGGAACACCTGCTGGAGCTGGCCAGGGTCGGCAAAAGTTAAAGGCAGGTCGGAAACAAGCTTGGTGGTGACCTTTATATTACTCGTCCCTAACTCATAGGCACGCAGGCGTAAGACAACCTCGATAACCTGGTTAATATCGACAACCGTACGCTCCGGCCTAGTCTGGCGAGCGAAAGTAAGTAGACCCTTTACAATACCAGCTACTCGCTTAGCCCCGTCATGGATAACCTCTAAATCACTCCTGATGTGCTCAGGAACATCTTCTTGCATCAGCAACTCGGAATAACCGATAACGCCGGTAAGCGGGTTATTTATTTCGTGGGCAATGCCGGCTGCCATCTCACCCACAGAAGCCAGGCGGCTAGCGAGCTGAGCCTTTTGCTCAAATTCCCTCCTCTCCTCTTCAGCCTTTTTTCGTTCACTGATGTCCCGCATGACTCCCAGAATACCGATAGCTCGACCAGCCGGGTCACGCATGAAGTTCATTTTCAGCTCTACCCATAAGGTGGAGCCGTCACGACGAAGTATCTCCACTTCCAGTGTCCGTGACCTGGTCGGGTCCAGTGGTGTGACGTTTGCCATGACCAATTCCTCAGCAAAAGTCTTCATGGCGAGCTCTTGGGAAGACAACGTCAGAAGCTGGCCAATTGACATTGACATAACCTCTTCAGCGGTGCGGCCTCCAAGATATTTAACAGACGGACTGACATAGATGAACCGTAAATCCATATCCATAGCCCAGATAACATCTCTCACGTTTTCAGCCAGCAAGCGGTAACGCACTTCACTTGCCCGCAGTGCCTCTTCAGCTTTTTCCCGCTCAGTGATATCTTCACCAGAGCTAAGAGTACCAATAATTTTGCCCACTGCATCCTTTAAAATGACATTATGCCAGGCGATGATTCTCTCCCCCCCGTTTCTGTTCAAGACAGGATTCTCAAAATACTCAACAGGTTCAACTTCTCCAGCCATCAATTTATTGAAAACCGCTTTTACTTCATCCCTGACTCTTTCGGGAATTAATGTGTCAAACCAATTCTTGCCAATTATCTCTTCCTGTTTGTACCCCAAAATCTGGCAACCCTTCCTGTTTATTAAACTAACTCTGCCATCAGCATCGTTGGCTATAAACATAACCCCAGCAACATCAAGATACCGTTGTGCCCTATCTTTCTCCTGCTGCAATTGCTCCTCAAACTTCTTGCGCTGTTTCTCCCGCTCTATAGATTCAATGCCGAAAGAGACATTGGCTGCCATACGGTCGAGCAATGTGGCCTCCTGCTCGGTGAAGAAATTCGTCTCAGCAGCATAAAAGCTGAGAGCGCCGATAACCTTAGCCCCGAGCCGCAACGGAAAAGAGGCACTAGAACGATAGCCACGTTTGGCGGCTTCAACACGCCAGGGATGCATACGCGGGTCCTGCTCCCAATCGTTGCAGATATCATATCTGCCCTCTCGAATAGCAGTGCCCGTGGGACCACGACCATCCGGAACGTCGTCAATAGATATTTTGACCCTCTTTAGATATCTATCCTCAAATCCGTGATAGGCAACCGGCTTCACTACATGAGTATCAAGGTCAACTAAGCCAACCCACACCATCCGAAACCCACCATCATCAACAGCAATGCGGCATATCTCCTGACAAAGCTTCTCTACCTCGTGAATGCGGACAACGGCTTCATTGGTACTACCCAACACAGCATACAGTCTGCCAAGACGAGCAGCTTTTTCCTCGGCTTGCTTTCTTACAGTAATGTCGCGGGAATTCACGACAATGCCACGTATAGCAGGATGTTCAAGAAGGTTACGCCCGACCACATCGACAATACGCCATGAACCGTCTCCATGCTGCCCTCGCACCTCCATATTGACTGTATCCTCGGGATTCCTCAAAATATAATCGAATCTTTCACCAATAAGAGCTATATCATCAGGATGAACATTCTTGAAAATATCACTACCAATTTCGTCAATTGGATCGCGTCCCCAGATATTTTTATAGTTAGGACTCTGATATTTCACAGTTCCAAGAGAATCGATAATAGCAACGACATCTAACGAATTTTCAATGAGTGCCCGGAAATGTTCTTCACTCTGTCGCAGCATCTGCTCCGCTTGCTTGCGCTCGGTAATGTCCTGATAAATAACCTGGAATTGCTTTTCACCATCCCACAGCACTTTTCCGCGGGACACCAATAGATTTCGAACTTGTCCATCTTTACGCACAGTGCTGATCTCGTAATTGGGGGAAACATATTCTCCTCGTTTCCTCTTCTCTTTCCTTTCCCTGTGCTCCTCATAGCTCTCAGGAGTGTAACGCTGTCTTCTAGGCACGGCTTCCAGTTCCTCAAGACTACTGTAGCCATAGATATCGAGCAAAGCCTGGTTGGCGTAAAGCGTCTTTCCATCTTCACTGACAATGCGTATGCCCAAAGGCGAGTTTTCTATTGAGTCGCGGAAGTTCTGCTCTGAGAGGCGTAGAGATTCTTCAGCCCGCTTGCGCTCAGTAATGTCCAACACTGTGAATGTAACACCTCGGCCAGGGTCTGCGGGGTCCATGGGCGCGCTGCTCAGGATGACATCGATTACCGTTCCGTCTTTATGCCTGAAACGCGTCTCCACCGTACCGGCTCCCCACTCAGCGATCTGGCGATACTTTTCCCTCCCAACAAACTCATAGTCCGCATCACTTGCATAAACCATCCGCGCAGACTTGTTAATGAGCTCGTCGCTGGTGTAGCCGGTCATCTCACAGAATCGCTGATTAACTTCCATCAGCACGCGGTTAACCACCACACCAATACCTATCGGTGCGGCGCGGAAGATGCTCCGCAGCATCTCCTCTGCCCGCTTGCGCTCGGTGATGTCACGGACAACAGCTTGCATTGCCGGCTTGCCCTGGTAAAACAGAGGAGCTGCCCTCACCTCAACATCAACCTCTGTGCCATCGAGCTGGACGAATTTTTCTTCGAGAGCGGGAGCCACTATTCCTGTTTCCATTGACTTTCGCATTCGCTCGGCGACAATTTCACAATAGTCCGGGTGGATTACGTCCATCACTGGTTTGCCGATGATTTGGTCGGGGCTTGATGCGCCAAACAACTTCAATCCGGCACTATTTACGAAGACATGCTTGCCTTCGCTGGCAACAAAAATGGCCTCGGGAGATAGCTCTACCAGAAAGCGATACCGCTCCTCGCTCTCTCTCAATGCATCCTCCACCTGCTTGCGTTCGGTGATATCTCTCTGCATCGAGATAGAGTGGAGCAGCTTCCCCCCTGCATCCCTGACGGCATGAGCGCTTAACAGGACAGTTCGCTCTGCACCTTCTTTGGTGATTATGCTTAATTCCTCGTTTTCGAGCTTTCCAGCTTCCTTCCACTTTGCAAATAATCTTCTGGCCTTTGGGCGAGAGCCAGGCACATAGACCATGTCAATAAGCGGTTTTCCGATGACCTCTTCTTTTGTATAACCAAGCGTCTCCAGGGCAACTTCGTTTATATCCAGAATTTCGCCATCTGGCGAAACTATATAGCAGTACACAGGGGCGTCTTCGAAGAATGTCCTGAACCTCTCTTCACTCCTCCGTAGTTCCTCCCCAGCCCGCTTGCGCTCGGTGATGTCCTGACATATCGTCTGAATGAACTCCCTATCCCCAATAGTGGTCAGCCTGGCACTCAGAAGAACATCGTAGGGAGTGCCATCTTTACGCCTGAGTTGCGTCGGATAATCAACAACACCACCATGTTGCCTGACTTCTTGCAACAACGCCTGTCTATCTGCCTTATTAACATACGTATCAGCCAGATTAATCTTAGTGAACTCCTCAGCCGAGTAGCCGGTGATGGTCTCCATGGCCTTATTAAGGCTTATCACCTTACCATCAGTCGAGGCAAAACCGATTCCAAACGGGGCATTATCGAATACATGGCGGTACCATAGCTCACTTTCCTCTAGTGCCTCTTCCAACTTTTTGCGCTCGGTGATATCCTTAACATAAACACAAAGGCCGTCCTTCGTGGGATAAGCACTGATATCAAAAACGAAATCTCTGCCACCAATAGCAAAGTTATTAATGAAATGTTGCGCCTCTTTCGTTTTCATCGCCCGTCGGTACGCATCCGCAGCTATTCTGGTGGCTTCGTCATCCGGGAAAATGTCAGTGAGACGTTTACCCAGCGCGTCTTTAGCTGAGATGCCAGTAAGTTCTTCGCTGGCTTTGTTCCAATACGTGTACCTCAGCTTTTCGTCCATGGCGAAAAAGACATCGGTGATGCTTTCGGCAATTTCCTTGTATTTCGCCTCGCTTTCCCTCAAAGCTTCTGCCATCTTCTTGCGCTCGGCTGCTGAGACCTCCAGTTCGGCAATCCGCCGGCGCAATTGCCCCAGCTCATCGATGAGCTGCTCTTTGGTCTTTTTCACGTCCTTCATCTCCCACCTCCTAAAAATAGATTGGCGTTATTCGTGGTTACAATAGGAAACCTTGTTATACACCTCATTTCTACTATGTTCCACACAATATGTCAAGTCAAGGAGGGTAAACGACCATGAGATTGCTTCGCTTCGCTCGCAATCCCATTTTAAGTTCCCCCTTTGACAAAAAGGGATTAAGGTGAAGGAACCTTCATACAAAACTTGACAAATCCCAAGCAAACACTTACAATACCTCCCAATCTAATACGGCAAAGGCTGTGAACAGGACTAGTAGGTCTTTAAGCGAGGCTACAGAGAGTCAGAGCAGGTGAAAGCTGACGCCGGCGCAAAAGGTGAATGGACCTGGGAGCCGCAAACCGAAAGGTTGGTCTAACTAACACGAGTAGGCTTTGACGCAAAGGGTAGCGTTATCATAACCCGGGGTATCGCCCAAGCAATTTAGGGCCGTACCTGAATGAGATGGTCGCTAGACCAACAAGGGTGGCACCGCGAAGTTAAGCCTCTCGCCCCTTAGGCGAGAGGCTTTCTGTTTTTAAAGAGCTTACGAAGGAGGTTTAGGAATGACACCAATATCGTGGATATGGCCCTAGAGGGCCGAGGACAAGTTTTTAATCAGCCCAAACGCGCTTCTCTATTGCCCAAAAAACTTTAAAAGGAGGAAAAAATGAAAGGAAAAGAAACCAAAATCTTATTAACCGAAAAGGAAATGCCGACATCGTGGTACAATATCTTGCCTGACCTGCCCAAGCCATTACCCCCACTGTTGCACCCGGGCACCAAGGAGCCTACAATCCTGCCTCCCCCACTTTTCCCGAAGGGTTTACAAGACCAGGAGTTCAGCAAAGAGCACTCTATAGAAATCCCCGATGAGGTGCTGGATATCTACAAGCTGTGGCGGCCAACTCCCATAATCCGAGCTTATCGCCTGGAGAAAGCGCTGGATACACCAGCTAAAATCTTCTATAAATACGAGGGGGTAAGTCCGGCTGGCAGTCATAAGCTAAACACTGCTGTGGCCCAAGCCTACTATGGCAAGAAAGATGGCATCAAGCGCTTCGCTACTGAGACCGGCGCTGGCCAGTGGGGCAGCGCTCTAGCGCTGGGCTGCGCTTTCTTTGGCCTGGAGCTCAAGGTTTATATGGTCAAGGTGAGCTATAACCAGAAGCCGTACCGTCGTATACTGATGGAGACCTGGGGGGCTAAATGTGTACCCAGCCCCAGTAAGGACACTGAAATAGGGCGCAAAATCCTGGCTGAAGACCCCAATTCGCCAGGGAGCTTAGCCATCGCCATTAGCGAGGCTATAGAGGACGCTTTTGGCCGCGAAGATACCTACTACTCCATAGGCAGCGTCATCAACTCCGTTTTGCTACACCAGACCATAATCGGGCAAGAAGCCAAGAAGCAGATGGAGAAAGCAGACGTTTATCCTGATATCATCGTCGGCTGTATCGGTGGCGGTAGCAACTTCGCCGGTATGTTCCTGCCCTTCGTCAAGGATAAAATCGAAGGCAAGCAGCCAAAACTGCGCATCATAAACGTGGAACCGACGGCTTGCCCCAGCGTGACCAAAGGGCCTTATACCTGGGACTTCGGTGATGTATGCGGAATGGCGCCAATTGCAAAAATGTACACCCTAGGCCATACCTTCATACCACCGGGGATTCATGCCGGCGGGCTTCGCTATCACGGCATGGCACCGATAATCTGCCACCTCCACAAGCTAGGATTTGTCGAAGCTAAGGCAGTACCCCAGGTGGCAACCTTCCAGGCTGGTGTGCAGTTTGCCAGAACTGAGGGCATCATACCAGCGCCAGAACCGAACCATGGCATCAGGGTAGCCATAGATGAGGCCCTGGCTTGCAAGAAGTCTGGTGAGTCCAAGACCATACTCATCGCCCTGAGCGGACATGGTCACTTTGACCTAGCGGCTTATGACGAGTTTCTCACCGGAAAGCTGCAGGATTACGACTATCCCGAGGAAAAGGTAAAGGAAGCCTTAGCCCACCTGCCCAAGGTAGAGTACGTAGAAGCATAGCATACTTCTAAAGAATTGTTCACATCTCCCCCTCCTCCAATCCTCACTGGTGGAGGGAGATGTGAATCCAAAATTCTAAATCCTAAGCACCAAATCACAAATAAATTCAAATATCTAAACTCAAAATTTCAATTTGGTTAGGATTCTGAATTTGGCGGGGACGTGATAAGGGTGCTGGGCTAGAGGGTGATCTTCATATCTTCGTAGCCAATATCTATACCGATTCCCAACTGTTGAGCTATCTCTTTAACTTCCTGCTCAACTTCCTTCTGAAACTGGGGCGGAATATGAATAACGACAACACGCGGTAAATATCCCTTCGTTTCACGGAACTGTATAAGTTCGTCTTTGAGAAGCCCGGCTGACAGATGTCCGACGCTTCTAAGAAAGTCTTGAGTCTTGTTGATGCCGGAGACCTCAATCATGAGCAACTGTGGCGATACGTGCTGCCAACAAGCTGCCAACCCCGGCCCGGTATCACCAGTGTAGAACAAGCTTTTGCCATTCTTAAATGTGACCTGAAATCCGAGGGAAGGCACTGCATGCTGTACTGGTACAGGCAACACATCATAGCCCTGAATATTCTGCCCCTGAAACGGCTCAATAACCTTCAGCCTGAGAAAAGGTTTCTCCTTAGATGGCCATTTAGAAAAGTCGGCGTACATCTTGCCGTCGAGAAGACAGGAATTAACGATGTCTAGAGTATGGCTCAAGGCATAGATATCGACCGACGACAGGAACGTAGCACCGTTAGCTCCCAGAGTGACCAAATCCCGGCTATGATCGAAGTGATGATGAGTAAGTAGAACCGCCCTCACCTTCTGCTGTTCTGACAGCGAGAGGCTCGAGGTAAGACCACCAGCATCCAAAGCTAAGATACCGTCGATGAGAAAGGATACCATCCGCTGTCCTTCAGCCTCACTACTATGAGCACCCAGAATTCGTACCTCCATTTTTCGCGCCTCCGACTTACAGATTTGCCTTGAGCCCGAGCAACTGTTGCACAGGTCTATTAACTTGTTAGCCAACCACACATTATGACCAAGCCAGCTATAAGAATCAAGTTTGTTTTTGCCACAAATAAAGCTCTGTGATAAAATTTGGCACACTTTCAATCGCAGGGAGACTATGAATGAAATATATCCTTATTGCCCTTTTGGTGTTAAGCTTGGTAATAAGCACAGCCGGTTGCTTAGTGCCTCTGCCCATCAATCCAGCACCATCAACACCGAAGGCTGAACCGCCGGCCACTTACACACCCGGGCCACCAATAGACACCGGTTGGACACCACCTAGCACAACAACCGAGGCTCCAACACTGCCCAGCATTGCCGACGTAGTAGAGGAAGTTTACCCGTCGGTGGTAGCCATAAGCACTGAAGTCGTGACTCTGGATATCTTCCGCACGCCACAGACGCAGAAAGGCGCTGGTTCAGGCTGGATTATAGACAAAGACGGCATCATCGTGACCAATAACCATGTGGTCGAAGGAGCCAAGAAGGTAACAGTAGAATTGAGCGATGGCAGAACCTTTGAGGCAACCCCCAAAAACGTACATACAGACCAGTTAACAGACCTAGCAGTCATTAAAATCGATGCTACCAACCTTCCAGCCGCCAGTGTGGGCGCCTCTACACGGCTCAGAGTTGGAGATTGGGTAGTAGCCATCGGCAATCCCCTAGGCCAGGGAATAAGAGCTAAAGAAGGCACTGTCAGTGGCCTGAAAGTGTCTTTAGATGTAGACCAAGGTCAGACTCTGGATGACCTTATTGAAACCTCGGCGGCCATTAACCCAGGTAACAGCGGCGGGCCTTTGGTTAATATGAAGGGAGAGGTCATCGGCATCACCAGCGCCAAAATCGCTGCAGTTGGAGTTGAAGGCCTAGGATATGCCATAAGCACCAAAGCTGCCATACCAATCATTGAGCAGTTGATCAAACAGGGTTACGTGACCCGTCCCTGGCTTGGAGTCACCCTGTATACCGTTGACCAATATGTCGCCATGGTAAACCGTTTACCCGTCAGCAAAGGCGTGGTTGTTGCCTATGTAAAGCCAGGCAGTCCAGCAGCAAAGGCAGGTTTGCAACAGCTTGATGTAATCATTCGCTTCAAAGACAAAGAGGTAACTACGGCTGAGGAACTAATAAGCGCCATACACGATTCAAAAGTTGGAGATGAAGTCGAGATAACCTTCGTCAGAGGTCAAGATACAAATACAACCTCTGCCCACTTGATACAAAGTCCGTCACCGGGCAGCTAGAACGACTAACTCCTACAACAGCCTCTCAAGCTGCTTTTTCGACGCCGAGTAAGATTTCGTAATTGGAAATACGAAACTTCTCAGTATAACTTCCGCTGGGAGGTACTGATGAAATCAGCTCCCGGGACAACGTTTCCTGCTTAATATAGTCGGCAAATTTGGTCATAACCAGTTGAATTGAATCACCGCCTTCATAATAGGTGAAGATATGGTCGGCAATATCCAGACCCGCTGAGCGGCGCATGGTCTGTAAACGCCGTACCACCTCACGGGCGATCCCCTCAGCTTCTAACTCTGGCGACAATTCAGTAGCTACTGCCACCCAGTAGTCCCCCTCCACAGCAGAAACATAACCAGACTTATCAGCAAGCTCTTCTCCACCATAAAATTCCACTTCTTTTACATTGAGTTCGTCTAATATCTGATAGGTTAGCTTTTGCAGAGCCTTCTTTTCGCTGGCTGACCCTACCTTAACCAATGCCTTGGACAGAGGCTGGCGCACTTTTATGCCAGCTTTAGCCCTAGCAGCACGTCCGAGACTACATGCCGTCATGGCCAAGCGTGTAGCTTCAACGAGTTTTTCATCTACCTGAGACGGGTCAGCGACAGGAAAATCAGCCAGATGCACGCTTTCCACAGCTTCAGGTTCAACCGAGCAAACCAGATTCCTGTAAATCTCTTCAGCGACAAACGGTGTAAAAGGAGCCAGAAGTTTGGACAAGGTGACCAAACAGTGATATAGCGTCGAATAAGCAGCCAGCTTATCTGCATCGCTCTGACTTTTCCAGAAACGGCGACGGCTCCGCCTCACATACCAGTTGGAAAGCTCGCCAACAAAGGTCTCAAGCTTCCGTCCGGCTGACGTAGGGTCGTAATTATCCAAAGCTCCATCTACATCAGCTATAAGCTGATTGAGCCTGGAAAGAATCCATCTGTCTAAGTCGGAAAGCGATGATGTACCTGCTGCTTTGGGATCAAAGCGGTCAATATTGGCATAGATAGCAAAAAAGGAGTAGGTATTCCAGAGGGTAAGCAGAAAATTGCGCAACGCTTCGGCCACGGTGTCACTGGAAAAGCGGCGGACATTGCCCGCCGGGGCAGCCGTAAATAAATACCAGCGTAAAGCATCAGCCCCATAGCTATCAAGCACCGACCACGGGTCAACCACATTGCCCTTGGCCTTGCTCATCTTTTCACCCTCGGCATCGAGGATATGCCCCAGGCAGATAACATTCTTAAAGCAAGGTCGGTCAAAAAGCAGGGTGGATATGGCATGCAAGCTGTAAAACCAGCCGCGAGTCTGGTCAACCGCTTCAGAAATGTAGTCGGCAGGGAAACTCAGGTCAAAAACATTCTGATCTTCGAAAGGATAATGCCACTGGGCAAAAGGCATAGCCCCCGAGTCAAACCAACAATCAATCACCTCAGTTTGCCGCTTCATCTTACCGTCACACTTGAAGCAGGAGAAAGTAATGTCATCAACAAAAGGACGATGCAGGTCTAATGGCTCAACCAGGCCTTCGAGATCCGGCTTCGCCTTCAATTCCTCGAGGCTACCAATACACTCATAACTGTCGCATTTGGAACAACCCCAGATGTTCAATGGTGTGCCCCAATAGCGCTCCCTAGAGAAAGCCCAGTCAACGTTATTCTCCAACCAATCACCGAAGCGACCATATTTGATATGCTCAGGATACCAGTTGATCTTGTTATTACCAGAAAGAAGCGCATCCTTCTTGGCCGAAGTCCTGATGTACCAGGTTCTTTTGGCATAGTACAGGAGTGGCGCCTCACAACGCCAGCAAAACGGATAAGTGTGTGTTATTTGCTCGCTGCGGTAAAGCAACCCTCTCGATTTGAGGTCTTCAAGGACAAGAGGGTCGGCATCTTTGACGAATTTTCCTGCAAAAGGATAAGTGCCAATTACATTGCCATTCAAATCTACAGGTTGGACAAAGTCGAGATCATTATCTTCTCCCGCTTCAAAGTCAACTTCACCGAAGGCCGGAGCAATATGGACAACGCCAGTGCCATCTTCCATAGAGACAAAATCATCCGCTATAACCGGGTAGTTAAAAAGGTCAAGTTGTTTCCATTTGATATTAGATGAAGGTTCCCCATCCGTTTCCTTCACATCCATTCTGCCTATAGTTACTCCAAAGTCCCACGGGTTGAATAGTGGTTCATATCTCAGATCAATCAAGTCACTTCCCCTGACCTTAGCAACAATAGGAACATTACCCAGCCCTAACTGCTCTAAACGGGCGCAAGCCAAAATGAGATACTCGTTATCAATTTCCACAAACGCATATTCTGCATCATCAGCAACCGCAAGTGCAGTGTTGCCAGGCAGTGTCCAGGGAGTAGTCGTCCATGCCAGCAAGTAAACAGGCCTATCCCCGGTAAGATCAAGAAGCCACTTCACAAAATCGGCTTCCCTATCGCCATAACCCTTTCGTAGCCGGTCGATAAACCCCGTGCTTCTATACAGTGATTTTGCAACCTTGAACTTTATGTAAACTGAAGGGTCCTCAGCATCATCTCTATAGCCCAGAGCCACCTCATGAGAGCTAAGCGATGTGCCACATCTAGGACAATGTGGAGTAACCCTGTAGCCTTGGTAAATCAAGCCTTTATCCCACAATTGCTTCAGTGCCCACCAGCAAGATTCAATATAGGTATTTTCGAGGGTTCTATAAGCGTGCTCTAAATCAAGCCAGAAGCCGATACGCTCAGTCATAGCTTCCCATTCTTTAAGATAGCTGAACACGCTCTCTCGGCAAAGCGTATTGAATTTAGCCACTCCATATTCTTCAATCTGGGCTTTGCCAGAAAAACCCAGCATCTTCTCTATCTCTAGCTCCACCGGAAGCCCATGAGTGTCCCAACCTCCCTTACGCGGAGCATAGTAGCCCTTCATTGTCTTGTATCGGGGAATGATGTCCTTGAACACTCGCGACAGCACATGATGGATTCCCGGGCTGCCATTGGCTGTCGGTGGTCCCTCATACAGGGTGAATTGTATTGCACCACGCCGGGTCTCTAGGCTTTTTTCAAAGATTTGGTGCTCTTTCCAGAAACTGAGGGTGGCTTTTTCTAACTGGGGGAAATTGACCTTGCTGTTTACCGGTCGGAACATGCCTAATGCTTCTTCAACATAATAGCTACTTTTCGCATCTCACCCTCGCCTATGCTCTGGGTAGTAACATCCGGATGATCAGTCAAAGCTAAATGAATAATGCGACGCTCATCTGCAGGCATAGGCTCAAGAGTTATCAAACGCCGGTTCCTTTTCACCTGCTCTGCTAAACGCAAAGCCAAGTTCTGTAATGACTCGTAGCGACGCTTCTTATAACCAGCAACATCAACATTTATCGGTACCCACGCCTTCAGCTTTTCAGCGACTATCAGTCTGACAATATACTGTAGAGAAGCCAGAGTCTGACCACGACGACCAATCAAAACACCGAGGTCATCGCCTTCAATATTCAGTGTCACCGGCAATTCACCATTAGCTGATTGGGTGACAGAGACGTCAGCCGCTATTCCCATGAATTTAATCAGCGCCTCCATGACCTCCTTGGCCAAATTAACTACATCGGCCTTCTCACCATCCACAGGCAGAAGACTTACCTTAATCCTGGCCTCCTCAGCACCCATTCCCAAAACTCCCGACCTACCTTTCTTCAATATCTCCACCTCCACCCGGTCTTCACCTACGCCCAATTGTTCCAGGGCCATATGAATAGCTTCGTCAACTGTTTTAGCACTTACCTCTAATTCTTTCATCTTCCAAAAAGACCTCTCTTCTTCTCTCCAGCTGCCTTCTTTATCGCCTTGGACTCTTCAGCCGCTTTCTGTACTATCTTGGATGGTTGTTCAGTTGGTGCTATTTTCCGGACCGGCACGGGTTTTTGATCCGGCACTGGCTTTGGAGCCGAAGGAGTCCTCAAATAGCCCCAGCCACCACCAACGAAATACTGGATTACTATGCCAATCACATTCGAAACCACCCAGTACAGAGCCAAGCCACTCGGGAAAGACAGAGTGAAAAATCCAAACATCAGTGGCATCATCATTGTAGTCATGCTGGTCATAGACTGCTGTCGTGGGTCAGTAGCTGGTGCCGTCACCATCTTCTGCTGTATCCACATTGTGCCACCTACAAGTATAGCCAAGATGAGATTAGGGTCGGGTCGTGATAATTTTAGCCAGAGGAAATGTTCGTTCAGCGGGATCGCTTGACTTACCATCGCCCAAGGATAAAGATGCTGCGACAAGTTCAATAAGTTCTCTGGTGTAGCTGCCAAGGCCTGCATAATAGACTGGTACAGAGCGATCCATATAGGCAACTGAATAAGCATAGGCCAAAGACAGCCCAGGGGGTTTATCCCGGCTTCCTTATACAGCTTCATCATCTCCTGTTGCAATTTTTGCTGGTTTTTGGCGTACTTCTTCTGAAGCTCCTGAATCCTTGGTTGTAGTGTTTGCATGGCCTTAGTTGACTGAGTCTGCCGTACAGTAAGCGGGAACAACGCTAGACGAACAACGACCGTAAGAACGATAATCGCCCACCCAAAGCTGCCACCTAACACAGTGCACAGAGCAATTAAGCTATTGAGTACGGGTTCCAAGATAATAGTATTCCACAGTTCAGCCATAATTAACTCTACTTAATATCAGAATAACAAAATTCCCAGATCTTATCTCCACTCTGTACATCCACACCATAGACACAGCGATGACTGGCATGGACATAAATCGTGTTTTCTTCAGTATAAAGGGGGGCCATTACCGAGCTGCCAATAGACACAGGCCGCTCTAATTCTCCACTATCAGCCTTAAGTATGTACACCACACCTGACTTTGATGCTACTACAAGAAGATTATTCACCAGCACGGGCGTGGACACAATCTGGTCATCAGCAGTAAATCGCCACAGCTCCTTACCAGTGCTGGCATGAATGGCATAGATGTTATGGTCAAGGCAACCAGCATAAACCACATCATCTTTAACTACCGGTGTTGACCAGAACCAATTATCTGCCTCAAACTTCCACTTCTCACTACCATCAGCGCTAGCAACAGAATAAAGATAACGGTCAAAGGTGCCGAAGTAGATATTATCTCCAGAAATTACTGGCGATGAAGCAATAGCTGCTGGCAACTCAACTTTCCACAACAGGCTACCATCTGCGCTCGACACCGCAAAAAGCTTCCGCTCATAATTGCTAACATAAACAACATCATCTTCAAATGCTGGAGATGTCCATATCTTGCTCCCAGTGTCAAATGGTGCCCATCTTTCGTTCCCCTTCTCGTCTAATGCATAGAGTTTACCATCAGAGCTGCCAACATAAAGAGTGTCTTCAACCACTATCGGGCTACCAACAACAGCTCCAATGAATTTATTTTCTTTTCGTGGATAAAACCATTCTCCCTCATTCCATGCCGGGATGCCTTCTTCATCATAGCCAGGAGCCACCCTATTTATAGCCATCACTTTGCCACTATCACCAACGTAGGTGGCAACATAAACTAGATTACCAGCAACTACTGGCGTGCCATAAACAGTCGCCAGCTGTGCCGTCGGAACACAACCCAGAGGGCCACACATTCCGCCTGGAGCAGCCGGTCCTTTGACAGGAAGAACCCACTCCCCTTCGCTTGGGAAAGGCAGTCCTTGACTTCGAGCCGAAGTGTTTACTGCCAAAATTCTGCCATCCATTGTCCCAAAGTAAAGAATACCATCATGACCTGCAAATCCAGACCATCCTTGATATGCTGGCCCAGTACAACCAGGGACAAGCAAGCTTAGAGCAATAAGCGAGAATATCAGACTTAATCTCTTTGTTTTGATTTTTAAGAAACCGGTCATCTCATTCACAATTAACAGCAAAAAATTAAGGAATCTATGGTACTGGGTCATAGCCACCGCTAGACCATGGGTGGCAACGAGCTAAACGTTTGGCTGCAATCCAGCTTCCTTTGATAAGCCCGTATCTCTCAATCGCTTGGTAAGCATAATGCGAACACGTAGGAGCAAATCGGCAAGCAGATGGAGTAACCTGTGACACCGTAGACTGATACAGCTTAATTGACTCCAGCACGAACCATTTCATTTTCATTCATTAGGTGAGCTCTTAATAGCAGCTTCCCTATAGATCTCTTGAGTTCATGATAGTCAGCAGTCACTGCAGCCTGCCGGGCAATAAACACTATATCCCACCCCGGTTTTAGCGATGTCACACGTACAACTTCCCTGAGCATCCGACGTACCCTATTGCGCACAACCGCCTTACCAATCTCCTTAGTCACTGAAAGTCCGTACCGGCTAAACTCAAGCTCATTAGGTAACGCTTTTATCACTATAAGGTTACCTACCCAAGCTTTACCCGATTTATAAACGGTCAAATACTGGGCTCTCTTTGTTAAAGCCCCTATTTTTGCCATGCTTCTAAACTGGCGTTAATTCCCAGCGGCCCTTGAGCCGCCTTGACTTCAATACCTTCCGCCCTCCTCGCGTTGCCATCCTAGCCCGGAAGCCATGCTTACGCTTTCGTGAGATTTTCTTAGGCTGGTATGTTCTCTTAGGCATTTTTCTTTTCCTGAGGAGCCATGCTTCTATTTTCAGGAATCCTACTAGGGCTGATATGATCCGGAGTGTAAGGCAATAAGGCCAAGTAGCGAGCCCTCTTTATCGCCAATGACAAGCGTCGCTGGTGCTTGGCACAAGCGCCTGTCCGACGGCGTGGCTGGATTCTAGCCCGGTCGGAAATATAGCGCCGCAATCTGGAGATATCTTTATAATCTATTTCAGCCTTGTCGGCGCAAAAGGGGCAAACTTTGGGCTTGAAAACAAAACGACGCCCCTTTTCTCTTGTCTCTTTAATCCCCTCACCTTCCTCCATATTTTAAATCTATGCCTCCTTATTAAAAGATAAACTACTAGAAAGGTAGATCGTCAGGCGCTACCTCTTCCTCAGTAGCTTCCACAGCAGCTTCCACAGGGCCTTCCTCCCCAGGGAGCGGGGCTACCGCCTGCCTATCAAGGAACAGCACTCTATTAGCTATCACCTCAGCAGTGACACGCCTCTGCCCATCTCGTCCTTCCCAAGAGCGAGTCCGTAGGCTGCCCTCGACATAAACTCGCTGTCCTTTAGTCAAAAACTGATTACAACTCTCAGCCTGTTTTTTCCAAGCAACTATCGTGAACCACTCTGTCTCCTGTCTTCGCTCCCCTTCAGATGTCGTGTAGGCTCGACTCGTGGCAACACGGAACGAAGTTACTGGATTGCCACTCGATGTGAAACGCATCTCCGGGTCAGTCCCCACATTCCCAATGAGCATGATCCTGTTTAGACTCGCCATCGCCAGACTCCTTACACCTTAATCCACCAATTTTATTAAGAGATGACGTAAAATTTTCCCTGAAAGCCGAAGATTCGCTTCTAGCTCCTTAGTCAAAGCCGGCTTCAATTTGAGCTTAGTCAACACGTAATTGCCCTCTGTGGACCGCTTTATAGGATAAGCCAGCTGTTTCCTCCCCCACTGATTTACCTCATCTACACTTCCACCGGTTTTATTGACTAGCTCGCCCAGCTTGGTGATAAAGTCAGGTACTTCCTCATCAGCTACTTCAGGACTGATTATAAGCACCATTTCATAGCTATGCATTCAGATTACCCTCGAAATTCAAAAGTGGGCACATTATAGCACATCAACGAAAATAGCAACAAGCTCACGAACCAACCTGAGCATTTCTTGCATTTTAATCGCATCTGGCTTATATTTCTGTTAGACAAAGGAGACATTTTGGAAATTTGCATCATCGGGCTGCCCAAAAGCGGCAAGACAACGATTTTCAATGCCTTGACCAAGGGAAAGGTTGACACTAAAACCTATACCACAACTGCCTTGACTCCAAACTTCGGGGTATCTAAAGTACCAGAACCTAGATTGCAATTTCTGGATAGAATATTCCATCCAAAGAAGATAACACCGACTGAGGTCAAATATGTTGATATTGCCGGTGTAGGCAAAGGTTCCGGCAAGGATGAGGGAATAAGCGGCCAATTCCTGAACTACCTGAGTAACGCAGATGCACTACTCCATGTGGTCCGAGCCTTTGAAGACGAAAACATGCCGCACATAGACGGCAGCCTAAATCCAAAACGCGACATAGCTAGCATGAACCTAGAGCTTGTCTTCTCTGATTTAGCCATAATTGAAAGAAGGCTAAAGCGACTTGAAGATTCTTTAAAAGGCGCTAAGCCATCAGAACGCGACCAGCTCCTGAGAGAACAAGCCCTGCTTCAAAAGATTAAGTCACAATTAGAAAAAGATATACCCATCTGGCAGCAAAGCTTAACCGGTGAGGAAATCAGAAGCTTGGCCAATTACCAGTTCCTTACTGCCAAACATATACTGATAGTCATCAACATCGGAGAGAACCAGTTGGCACAGGCCTCCACTCTCGAATCTGAGATACGCTCAGCCTATTCTCACTCCCAATTTGAAGTAGCTGCCTTATGTGGTAAGTTAGAAATGGAACTAGCCCAACTAAGCGACGATGAAGCTACAGAATTTCGCAATGCTCTTGGCCTGACGGAACCAGCAGTTGACCGCATCGTCAGACTTTCCTATCAACTTCTGGGACTGATCTCTTTCTTCACCACCGTCTCCGAGGAATTAAAAGCCTGGACAATCCCTAGAGGGACAATAGCCTTAAAAGCCGCCGGGAAAATCCACTCTGACATCGAAAAGGGGTTTATTCGGGCTGAAGTCGTCAGTTTTCACGATTTGGATAGATGCGGTAGTCTAGCTGAAGCCCGAAAACACGGCTTGCTCAGGCTCGAAGGTAAGAATCACATCGTGCAAGACGGAGATATAATAACCTTTCTATTTAACATCTAGGAGGGGTCGCTCTCGCTCAAAATGTCATTAGTCTAGTAACTTGTAATGTGCGGCCACCGTCTTCAACATCCTTATTTTAGATGGTATAATAGTCCCACAGAGAGCGACTCACACAACAAGGAGGGGCATGAAACAAGGGACAAAGGTTATCGCTTGGTTTGACGAAGTAACAAAGGATGACATTCCTCTAGTAGGTGGTAAGGGGGCAAACTTAGGTGAGATGGTTCATGCTAAGATACCGGTGCCACCAGGTTTTATCGTCACTGCAGACGCCTATTTCAAATTCTTGAAAATAAGCAAGCTTACAGACGAAATCCGCCGATACCTCGAAGGCGTAAATGTTAACGATAGCAAAAAGCTTCAAGAAACATCCAACCTCATCAAGGATAAAATTTCCAGTGTACCTATGCCGCCCGACGTGGTAAAGGAGATTAAAGACGCTTATCGTAAACTAGGACAAGGACTGGTAGCAGTCCGTTCTTCAGCCACAGCCGAAGATTTGCCCGAGGCTTCCTTCGCCGGCCAACAACGCACCTATCTCAACATTCAAGGAGAAGATGAGGTAGTGACAGCAATACAAGGCTGCTGGGGTTCACTGTTTGAATCCAGAGCTATATTCTACAGACAGCAGCACGGTTTTGACCACTTCCAGGTGGGTATTGCCGTACCAGTGCAAATAATGGTGCAATCGGAGGCATCAGGAGTCCTATTCACTGTAGAGCCCCTTAGTAACGACACAATGAAGATCCTAATCGAAGCAATTTACGGACTGGGTGAAGCTATTGTGTCTGGTGACGTCACTCCCGACCAGTATCTTCTGGATAAGGGAAAGGTTAAGATCCTTGACAAAAAAGTCCACAAGCAGGAATGGCAACTGGTAAAGAATACAAAAGCACCGATAGGCGAACTAGAGCCGAACATCAAGGTCCATGTCACACCATCAAAGCAAACTCTACAAAAGATAACCGACGAAGATATAGTTGCCTTAGCTAAATTGGGCAAGCTGATTGAGGATTTATACAAAACTCCACAGGACATCGAGTGGGCAAAACAAGGAACACAGCTATTCATCCTTCAAACTCGGCCTGTGACCACTTTGAAACCAAAAGCGGATATTAAGGCACTTCCTAAAATAGCAGCTCAGGCAATTTTAACCGGCGTTGCAGCGAGTCCAGGGATAGCCGTTGGCACGGTCAGAATTGTGCCCGAGGCTTCACACATAGATAAAGTTCAAGATGGTGATGTTCTGGTCGCTGAAATGACAACCCCAGATTTTGTGCCGGCGATGAAACGAGCTGCGGCTATAGTCACCGACCGTGGCGGTCGAACTGCTCACGCCGCCATCGTCAGCCGCGAGCTAGGCGTCCCTTGCGTCGTGGGCACAGAGGTGGCAACTAAAGTTCTAAGTGATGGCCAAGTAATCACTGTAGATGGCTCCCAGGGAGAAGTCTATGCTGGCAAAGTAGCCGAGCCAACAAGAGCTGCCCCCAAAGTCATTACTCAGGAACGGATTAAAACAAAAACCCGGGTCTATGTAAATCTGGCTGAGCCTGAATTAGCTGAGGTTGTGGCGAAAAGGAATGTAGATGGAGTTGGCCTGCTCCGAGCCGAATTCATCATCGCACAAATCGGCGGACATCCACGATACATGCTGCATGAGGGAAAGGGAGACCAATTTACGGAAATGCTGACTCGGGGCATTACCACATTCACCAAAGCTTTCCACCCTCGCCCGGTAGTTTTTCGGACTACCGATTTCAAAACCAACGAGTACAGAAACCTGCGCGGCGGGGACAAATACGAGGAATTTGAGGAGAACCCCATGATTGGGTACCGTGGCTGCTCCCGATATACACGGGAAACCGAGGTCTTCAGGCTCGAGATAGAGGCTATCAAAAGGGTGTGTCAGTACTATGACAACCTATATGTTATGATTCCTTTCGTCCGCTTCGTAGACGAAATCGCGAGGATAAAAAGGTTCTTCGTAGCTGAGGGATTGTACCAGTTTCCCAATTTTAAATTGTGGATGATGGTTGAAGTGCCATCAAACATCTTTCTCATAGACCAATTCATAGACGCCGGCATCGACGGTGTCTCCATCGGCTCCAACGATTTAACTCAACTGATTTTAGGGATAGACAGAGACAATCCCAAACTAGCACCGCAATTTGATGAGAGAAACGAGGCAGTGCTCATGGCCATAGAAAAGGTCGTTAAAGTTTCAACTCAAAAAGGCATCACCTCTTCCATTTGCGGACAAGCACCCTCAGTCTACCCAGAACTTACCGAGAACCTGGTAAAATGGGGGATCACCTCAGTTTCGGTAAGCCCTGACATGATAGATGAAACAAGGCGTATAATAGCTGCTGTTGAAACGAAACTTGGCCAGTCGTAGCACTGTGGCAGAGCGGAGAAGCAAAAGCTTAAGTTTTGATGGTCAACCTGAACATTCGGCAGCGGATAGAGGAATCTGAAAACAGCCTCTCCCCTTATGCATCAAAAAGCAGGCTCAGCCGAGGCAGACTCAAATGGGAGGAACCTTGCTCGATACGAACAGATTTTCAGCGAGACCGCGACCGCATCATCTACTCCAACGCCTTCCGCCGTCTCAAGCACAAGACCCAGGTCTTTATCGCCCCTTCGGGTGACCATTATGTAACGCGGCTGACACATACTTTAGAAGTCTCCCAGATTGCCCGGACTATATCAAGAGCGCTAAACCTTAACGAGGACTTAACCGAGGCTATCGCTTTGGGACATGATTTGGGTCATACCCCATTCGGTCATGTGGGTGAGCAGGTTCTAAACGAGCTCTTCCCCAGCGGGTTCAAGCATAACGAGCAGAGTCTAAGAGTAGTCGATTTACTGGAAAAAGATGGGCAAGGACTGAACCTGACCTGGGAAGTCAGGGATGGCATCTTAAATCATTCCAAGAGCGGGATTGAGATACTTGGGGAGGGATGGACAGAAGTTAGTACTATCGAAGGACAAATAGTCAAGATGGCTGACACTGTTGCTTATGTCAACCACGATGTTGCCGATGCCGTAAGAGCTGGTGTTATAGCTGAAAACAAGCTGCCAGCTTCCGCAGTAAAACGCCTTGGCAGCACTTCTCGCCAACGAATTAACGCGCTCGTATGCGATATTGTCAACTATTCTCTGGCATCAATGGACAATGCAAGTTTGAAAAAACCAATTATCGGAATGAATGCTGAGATTTTAGAAGTCACCAATAGCTTGCGTGAGTTTCTCTTTGACAAAGTGTATAATCCCAGTCTAGCCAGTAAAGACTCATCAAAAGCGAGGAAGGTAATACGTCGTCTATATTCATATTTCCTGAAACACGAAGAGCAGTTGCCTAAAGAATACACATTGCGCGATGACACTGTGGAAAGAAAGGTTACTGATTACATCGCCGGGATGACAGATCAGTATGCATTAAGGATGGCCAAAGAAATCGCATGCTGAGCAGAGCTGTCAAATTCAATCAGAACCTTGAAGCAAGTGATTGAGTTCCTAAAATGAGCGTAATTGATGATGTAAAGCAGAGACTGGACATTGTGCAACTTGTCCATGAATATACGGATTTAAAAAAATCGGGACGGAATTATAAGGCCTTATGTCCATTTCATTCTGAAAAGACGCCCTCCTTTTTTGTATTTCCCGAGCGGCAGAGCTGGCATTGCTTCGGAGCCTGCGGTACCGGTGGCGATGTTTTTTCCTTCATTATGAAGAAAGAGGGGATTGACTTCGGACAAGCGCTACAACTTTTAGCCAACAAGGCCGGCGTTTCCTTAGTTGCTCTGACAACTCCGGAGAGGCAGACTCAAAATAAAGAGAGGGAAAAGTTATTCGAAATCAACGAAGCCACCGCCGAATATTACCACCACCTGTTGTTGAATGCCTCGGCGGGCAAGGCAGCAAGAGATTATATAGCTAAACGAGGATTATCAGCTGAGACAATTAAGAATTTCCAGTTAGGCTTCGCACCAGAAGGATGGGATACCATAAAGCAGTATTTGAAGGGCAAAGGATATGGGGAAGCAGACTTGCTGGCTGCTGGTTTGCTAGTAGCGCGGGATGATGGAAGCAACTACGACCGATTTCGCGATCGTTTAATATTTCCTATTAGAAACATCCAGGGTAAAGTTATAGGCTTTGGTGGTAGGGCATTAGACGATTCTCTACCTAAATATCTTAACTCTCCTCAAACACCGGTTTTCGACAAAAGCAGCAGCCTTTATGGGATTGACCGAGCCAATACAGCCATTCGTCAAAAAGATTTAGCTATAATCACTGAAGGCTACATGGATGTTCTGACAGCTCACCAGTACGGGTATCAGAACGTAGTTGCCTTCTCAGGTACATCTATAGTTGACAAACAGGTAGCTATTTCCAAAATCTTGAGCAGGAATTTAATACTGGCTCTCGATGCCGATGCTGCGGGAGAAGAAGCCATCTCACGAAGCGGTGAGATGGTCGATAAGATGCTGCCAGCACCACTAGGGTTATATGGGTGGGTAAAATATGAAGATGCTCACAGAACTGCTGAAGTGAAAATTCTTATATTACCCAAAGGCAAAGACCTGGATGACGTAATCAAAGACGTAATCAAAAAAGACGCTTCACAATGGCAAAAGCTGATAACGGATGCCAAACCGATGATTGACTTCATCTTCGAAAGTGTAACTTCTAAATTTGACTTAGAAAGTGCCAGGGGTAAATCTTCGGCCGTAGAAAAACTTCTGCCGCTGCTTTTCGAGATGAAAGACCCTTTGCGGCAAGCTCACTATGTGGAAAGGCTCGCCCGGTTATTGAAGATTGATGAGCACGACCTGCGCGACGCATGGAAGAAATTCAGAGCCGACGAACAGAAACGAAGAGCAACCAAAAACATGAGAGCTTACACGCCTGTAGTTCCCGCCATCACTTCATCCAGTCCCCTGGAGCAATATTGCTTAGCTTTATTGCTTCAATATCCAGAACTTAAAAGTGAAGCCAAAGAACTATCACCCAACCACTTCGAAAACACCGAAAACCGAGAGCTGTTTGTAAAATGGCAACAAAGTGATGACCTAGCCTCTCTTAAGAATAGTATCGATAGCACTCTTCAAGAGCATTTGGAAAGTCTTCTGGCTAAGACATTACCACCCCCTTTTCTCAAGGAGAATGAGGCAGAACGGCGTGAGACGTTTAATGACTGTATCAATCTATTGCAGAAGAACATGCTTAAAAACCTAGAAGCCAAAAAACAAGAGCTCTTTATAGAAGCTCAGACGGGTGGGACAGCAGCACATTTGGCTAAGGTAGACGAGCAAGGCATAGAAGTCAGTGAGCAGCTTAAAGAGGTCTTCAACAAGTTAGACCACCGCCGACGACTATCAAGGAGCGACGGGCAATGACTTCAAATAGAGATGACGAGCTTCTGTCCTATTTCCCCAGGAAAGGCAGGAGAGGATTTGACTCCGAGGATATTCTTGGCATGGACGACAACTCACCTATCCGCCAGAACAACACTTGGGACACTTTCGACAAATACGAGTCAGAGGAAGAAACTGGCAAAATCGCCTTTCCATGGGACAGCGAAGAGGCTGCTGAACTTGAATACGAATTGGCAGGTAAAGAAGAAAAAGCGGATAAAGCCGCACTTGGCATTGAGATAGAGCATGTT
The DNA here is from genome assembly GCA_016875875.1 of Chloroflexota bacterium. Lineage (NCBI taxonomy): Bacteria > Bacillati > Chloroflexota > Chloroflexota bacterium. The sequence goes on from VGOP01000006.1 coordinate 55,980, forward strand.
GAGCACGAAGCAATCGATGACCCAGTTCGTATGTATCTCCACGAGATTGGCAAAGTTTCACTACTCACTGCGGATGATGAGAAGGCATTAGCCAGTAAAATAGAGGAAGCCAAATATTTGGAAAATATTGAAGAGCTTTATTTCCAGCGCCACGGCGAATATCCATCAACGGTTGATTCAATAATTTATTTGCTCCGTCATTTACTTGCATCGCAGCCCTTAATAAACATTCTGACCAAGCAACTTAAGCTTGCTACTACAGATAGCTTCATCAAAAGGATTCGCGACCCTAAGCTGCGATCTGCCATCGATAGCATGATTAACCAAGAACTAGAGGAGGCTATTGCCAAGGCCAGTGATAAAAGTGCCCCAGAAGTTGAACAAGGCCTGATAGATTTTTCCACAGATAGCCGACTCCTGCCAACAGAATTATTCAAGATTATAGGAGAGGAAACTACCTGGAAAGAGTTAGAATCTCTGGTTGCCGAGCCAGTCAATTCCGAATTCCTCTCTAGACTTCACGCACATACCCAGCAATTCAAAGTCTATTTAAATAAAGTCAAAAGAGCAGCAAGGAAATCAGAAAGGCACCTTACCGAAGCAAATCTACGCCTAGTGGTCAGCGTTGCCAAGAAATATGTAGGCCACGGGATGCCACTCCTTGACCTTATCCAAGAGGGGAATATCGGGCTAGTTCGCGCTGTGGAGAAATTTGAATATAGAAAAGGTTATAAATTCAGCACTTATGCTACCTGGTGGATTAGACAAGCTATCACCCGAGCTATAGCTGACCAAGCCCGCACCATTCGTATACCGGTGCATATGGTAGAAACTATAAACAGATTATTGAAAGTCAATCGACGCTTGGCTCAGGAATATGGGCGCGAACCAAGCTACGAGGAAATCGGTAAAGGCATGGAAATATCTTCAGACAGAGTGAGAGAAATCCTAAAGTTGTCTCAAATGCCGATATCCCTAGAGATGCCTATTGGCGAGGAGGAAGACAGTCACCTCGGCGATTTCATTGAAGACCGGGCCACCTTACCACCAGCCGATGCCGCTTCCCAAGAACTACTTAAGGCACAACTAAATAAAATACTCTCTGAACTTACTGACAGAGAGAGAAGGGTAATACTACTCAGATTCGGTTTAGAAGATGGGCGAGCTCGAACTTTAGAGGAGGTCGGCAAGGAGTTTAATGTTACCCGAGAACGAATCCGCCAAATCGAGGCCAAGGCACTCCGAAAGCTACGTCATCCCAGCCGAAGCCGAAAGCTGAAAGACTATCTGGAATAAATCAACGTAATATCCCAGCTGCTAGGAGGAATTAGATGAGACTGATTAAAGGATTCATTATGGTCATCGGCATAATCGCAATTATGGTCATGTTTGCCCTGATTATGGGTTATTATCTTTACTCGCTTTCTCCTTGGATCCAAGAAAGAACAATACCAGTGGCGGTAAGTGCCGATGCGGTTGAAAGTTTTGACCAGAAGCTTGATTCCCTCGATACCCAAATCAAAGCAGCAATCGATGATAGAGAAAAAAGAGAATTGAGCCTGGTAATTACTGAAAAGGAAGCTAATTCCAAGCTGGTTCAAATGCTGGCTGAAGGTGAATTGCCATTAAAACGGATTCTAATTAACTTCGGTGATGGCTATTTTCTAAGCTACGCAGTAGTGGATGCACCTGGAATTGACGCTAAAACAGGTTTAATCGGGCGAATTGATATTGGGGAAGGTAAACCCAGAGTAGTAATAGATGAGTTCAATCTAGGCAAACTGCCATTGCCTGAATCTGCAAAAGTAAGAGTTGAGCAGTTAGTTAATGTTATAGTCAGATTACAGATATCCGATGTGCCGCTAGAGATAACTAACGTTGAAATCAAAGACCGTCAGCTTACCATCACTGGAACGGTTAAAACTGGCGAATAGAGCTCTTCTCACCGCCTCAACATATCCATCATATTTTTGGGCATCTTCCCAGTGGCTGCCATTTTAGCAAATTTTTGCATCTGGTGAAATTGATTAAGCAACCGATTAATTTCCGCAGTTGTTGTTCCACTACCATATGCAATACGTCGCCTTCGGCTGCCATTAATAATAGCTGGGTTAAGTCGTTCTTCAGGAGTCATGGATAGGATGATAGCCTCAATTTTGCGCATCTGGTACTCTTCACCGCTCTGAGGAATACTGGAGCCGAGCTTCGAAAAACCAGGTAATAGTTCAATCAATTGAGCTAATGACCCCATCTTCTTAATCTGGCGTAATTGCAGTAGAAAGTCCTCGAGACTAAACTCTGCAGTGCGCATCTTTTTCTCCAACTGTTTAGCGCGCTGCTCATCAAAGGCCTCCTCTGCCTTCTCAATGAGAGTGAGTACGTCACCCATACCCAAGATGCGAGAGGCCAAGCGGTCCGGGTAAAAAGGTTCAAGGGCACTTGCTTTTTCGCCAGTGCCAATGAACTTCATCGGCACTCCAGTGACGAACTTAATAGAAAGAGCAGCACCACCCCGAGCATCTCCATCCATTTTAGTCAAAATAAGTCCAGTCAACCCAACATTCTTGTTAAACTCCTCAGCCGTGTTCACCGCATCTTGACCGGTCATAGCATCAACTACCAATAGCACTTCTGAAGGGCAAATTTCAGCTTTCAGTTGAGCCAGCTCTTTCATCATTGCTTCATCAATGTGAAGACGCCCTTGAGTATCAATAATCACCCAAGTAGCTGCCATCTCTTGGGCCTGCTTTAGAGCTTGGCGACAAATTGCCAACGGTATCGCCTTAGCATCCTCACCAGAGACTGGTATGTCCAATTGTTTGCCCAACATCACCAACTGGTCAATGGCGGCCGGTCGGCGAGTGTCAGCAGCTACTAGCAAAGGACGTTGTCCTGCGTTTTTAAGATGCAGGGCCAGCTTAGCTGCCGTGGTAGTCTTTCCAGAGCCCTGCAAACCGACAAGCATGGCGACTGAAGGTAGCCGACCAGCTACTACAAGATGAGTGCGCTCTTTACCTAAGATATTTACGAGTTCTTCGTTGACAATTTTTATGATTTGCTGAGCCGGGGTAAGACTTTCCAATACGTTGGCCGCTAAAGCCCGCTCTTTTATGCTGACCAGAAAACTCTTCACTACCCTGAAATTAACATCGGCTTCCAGAAGAGCTAAACGTATCTGCCGCAAGGCTTCATCAATATCTTTTTCACTGAGCCTACCTTTACGGCCGAGGCTACTGAATACATTGCTCAGTTTCTGGGTCAGAACTTCAAACATAGGTCTTCTATAGCATTCTACCTATGCCTGTCCCCGCAGTCAATTGTGATAAAATAGAACCAGTGTCTGAAACCATAAAGCCTAGCTCAACATGATTTAAGAATGTTTGAAGCTTCACCATTCAGCCTGAATATGTTTCAGCAGTGCCCGAGACAATATAAGTTTCAGTATATCGATCGTCTTGGGGGCATTTACAGAAAATCACGGCCTTACTTCACCATGGGCGACCATGTACATGCTACGCTCAAAGATTTCCTCTCTGTAATCCCGGTTAGCGAGCGAAATCTATCGAAACTAGAGGATTTGCTCCGAGAGAAATGGCGGCGTTATCGCAAAGGATTCAATGACAGAGCGGACGAGAAAAGATGGGGTGAAAAGGCTCTCAACCAACTACGCTGGTTTGCTCAGAATCAGGATATCTCTGTTACCCCCTTCATGGTGGAAGATTATCATAGTGCTGAACTTACCAGCACCATACTCCTAAAAGGCAAAATAGATCGAGTGGATAAGGAAGCCGATGGTAGTCTGCACATAATCGATTATAAGACCGGCAAAATGCCGACTGAAATAAATCAAACTCAGCTCCACATCTATGCCCTTATTCTTTCCAAAGAACAAGACTTGCCACTCAAAAAAGCTTCCTATTTTTATCTAGATGCCGGTAAATTCAAAACTATCGAGCTGACCACTGCAGACTTAGCGCAAGCTACTTCCTATGTAATTGAACTGGTCGATAGGATATGCAAGGATAGAGAATATCCAGCCACCCCCAATATTTACTGCTGGAACTGTGATTTCCTTGAGATATGCCCGAGTAAAGAAGAGGCTGCCAAATTCGCCGCCAATGAAGACGAATTAGATTTCTAGCGCTTGATTTCCGTCTCGACGAGAAGGATAATAATAAGCTGCTTGTAAGCGTTTTATTCAAGAGTGCACGCTTTGAATAACAAAAGTTCCGCTATTCAGTTCACCCTTAGTAACTACTAGGAAGGAGGTCATAATGGCAAAGCTGCTCTGGAAACCATCCGAGGAACGAAAAAAGAAATCCAATATAGTAAAGTTCATAGATTATGTCAATAAGCGGTATGCCAAGAAAATCAGCACTTATGACGAACTATATTCCTGGTCAGTAAGTGATATACCCGATTTCTGGGCTGCAGTATGGGACTTCGTTAAAATCAGGGCTTCCAAAAGCTATGACACCGTAATCGATGACCTGAATAAAATGCCAGGTGCCAAATGGTTTAACGGGGCAAGACTGAATTTCGCCGAAAACCTGCTCAGATATAGAGATAATCACACAGCCTTTATATTCAGAGGGGAAACTCAAAAATCAGCAAAAATGAGCTATGCGGAACTGTATGACACCGTGGCACGTCTGTCAAAATCCCTGCGGCAAATGGGAGTTTCTCCGGGAGATCGGGTGGCAGCATACATGCCCAACATGATGGAGACTGCCATTGCTATGCTCGCCGGCACCAGCGTTGGCGCTACTTGGGCTTCCTGCGCTACTGACATCGGTCCCGAAGCAGCTATTGACCGCCTTGGCCAAATCGAACCAAAAGTTCTATTCACCGTTGATGGCTATTTCTACAAGGGAAAGGGGTTTAATTCCCTTCCCAATGCCGCTGAGATTGTCCAGAAAATACCTTCAATCGAAAGGGTCGTAGTGGCTTCCTACACAGGACAGAAACAAGATATCAGCTTTATCCCAAACTCGGTGCACTGGATTGACTTCCTATCCCCTGAGAAAGGACTTGAAATTCAGTTTGAACAGCTACCTTTTGAGCATCCCGTATTTATCATGTTCTCTTCTGGAACAACTGGTAAGCCAAAGTGTATGGTGCAGGGAGCCGGCGGAATCCTTATCAATCAGTTAAAGGAGCTAATTATCCATACAGATTTGAAACGAGAGGACATCCACTTCTTCATCACCACTTGTAGCTGGATGATGTGGAACTGGATGTTGAGCTCTTTGGCAACAGGAAACACTTTAGTTTTATATGACGGCAATCCCAGCTATCCCGACCTAGGCGCTACGTGGAAGTTGATGCAAGACGAAAAAGTTACCATGTTCGGTTGCAGCGCAAGCTATATCAATTTTCTCAGAGGCGAGAAATTCAAGCCCGGGAAGGATTACGATCTATCATCAGTGCAGCAAATATGGCAAACCGGCTCAGCTCTTTCAGTCGACGGATTTGAGTATGTTTACCAAGAGGTTAAGAAGGACTTGTGGTTTAACTCTAGCTCCGGCGGCACTGATATTAATGGCTGTTTCTGCACTGGGAACATTATCAGCCCCGTATATGCCGGCGAACTACAAGGGCCTGCTTTAGCTATGAAAATAAATATCTACGATGAAAATGGCAAGCCAATAGCTGACCGTGAGGGCGAACTCGTCTGTGAAGCTCCTGCCCCTTGCATGCCACTTTACTTCTGGAACGACCCCGGCGGCAAAAAATACCTGGAAGCCTATTTTGAAGTTTATCCCGGTGTATGGCGTCATGGTGATTATGTCATGCGTAACAGCAAAACAGGGGGATTTATTTTCTTCGGACGCTCTGATTCCGTGTTGAAGCCTTCTGGGGTCCGCATAGGTACAGCCGAGATATATAACCAGGTGGAAAAATTAGAAGAGGTTGCTGACAGTCTGGCAATAGGACAGAACTGGGAAGGAGACCAGCGCGTTATTCTCTTCGTTAAACTTACTGAAGGTCACAATCTGACAGAGGACTTGAAAAACAAGATTAGAAAGACGCTGCGTGAAAATGCTTCCCCACGGCACATTCCAGCTAAAATCCTTCAGGTGCCCGATATTCCTTACACCCTGAACATGAAGAAGGTTGAAAGCGCCGTTACCAACATAATACATGGTAGACCAGTCTTGAACAGAGACGCTTTGGGCAATCCCCAATGCCTGGATTACTACGAGAAGCTCCTTGAAGAGCTTAAGACATAATGCACCAGGGTCTATCAGGCATTTGTAAATTTAGTAGCCACCGGGTGCTACCCAAAGGATAAGAGCAAAATAGATTACCCTTAAAGTTCTACTCAAAAGGATATTTCCACCTTTCGAACATGCTATGTAACTCGTTGCTTGCTCACAGCACTCTTTAGCACGTGTTCCACCAGCATCAAGCAATGACAACCACCATAGCTTACAGAAACCCCGGTTCTGTATTTGACACACCCAAGGAATGAGAGTTAACATATATGGCCGTTCACTTTGAAATACAAAGCGATTAGCTAAGAAGAGTCAAGGAAATTCTCTGTGATTACAAAGCTGTATGAGATTAGATGGCATGGACGGGGCGGACAGGGAGCAGTAACAGCCGCCAAGATAGTAGCTCAGGCAGCCCACTTTAAAGGATATCAAGGTGTAACGGCGGCACCATCATTTGGCGCTGAGAGAAGGGGTGTTCCAGTAAGTGCCTTAACCAGGATTGCCCCAGAACCAGTAATGGTTGTATCTCAGGTGGAAAAACCGAAAGCTGTTGTGGTTCTGGACCAGTCGCTGCTTAAATACCAGGAGGTAATCAGCGGCTTAGGCAAGGGGGGATGGCTGGTAGTTAACTCATGGCTGCACCCTAAAGAACTTAACATCAAAGGCGATTTTAACATCGCCACCGCCGATGCTACTAAAGTCTGTCGAGAGATGGGGCTGATGGTCGGCGGACTCCCAATGGTGAACACTGCTATGCTAGGTGCCCTTGCTTGCGCTAGTCAAATAGTGGATATGCCCAGCATTGAAAAGGTAATAAGGGAAAGATTTACCAATAACGCTGTTGGCATTAACCTCGCCGCTATTGAGAAGACCTACGAGATTACCAAACTGGAGAGAATAGGATAACACAAGACCTTGGGAACCAGGGATTGCCAGCATATCTGCGATGAGTCATCGCCAGCTATCGGTGAAGCTGGCAAGACAGGTGAGTGGCGCAGCCTGATGCCGGTGATACACAATAACAAGTGTATCCCGGCTAAACAAAAGAAGCCCTCATGTTTTCTCTGCTGGCTGTATTGTCCAGATGCTGTCATAAAGAAAACCATACCCATCCAAATAAATCTGGAATACTGCAAAGGGTGCGGAATATGCATGCAGATATGCCCGGCCAAGGCTATAACCATGGTGTAACGAAAAAAACAGCTCTGTCTGGAACAAGAAAATTGAGCAGCTCTTTGGCAAAGAAAGATAATAAAGCCAATATTCGATTGCTGGACGGCAATCAAGCTGCCGCCGAGGGGGCTAAACTCAGCCGTGTCCAGGTCATTGCCGCCTACCCCATCACGCCACAAACACCACTTACCGAAGCACTTTCTGAATTCGTGGAGAGAGGCGACCTAAAAGCTGAATACGTCGCCGTCGAAAGTGAACATAGCGCCATGACCGTATGCACTTCAGCCTCTCTAGTAGGAGCCAGAACCTTCACCGCCACAAGCGCCCATGGTTTAGCCTACATGCATGAAATGCTGCATTGGGCGGCTGGGGCACGCCTACCAGTGGTGCTCGCCTGCGTTAACCGCGCCATCGGAGCACCCTGGAATATACTCAACGACCAGCAGGACTCTATATCCCAGCGTGATACCGGCTGGATACAGATATATGCCCGAAACAACCAGGAAATTCTGGATTCTATCATCCAGGCGTACAAGATTGCGGAAACTGTATACGTGCCCGTCATGGTCTGCTTCGATGGCTACGTCCTATCCCATACCGAAATGCCGGTGGACGTACCGTCACAAGAAGAGGTGGATAAATTCCTACCCCGGTATAAACCGCACACCATACTGGACCCAGCCAACCCCAAAAACTACAACCTGGTAACGCTCGCCGACCCCAGAGTCAACGCCGAGGGTGTCCTCTGTCACGGATACATGGAGCTGAGATATCTCCTCCAGGAAGCTTTGCAAGACTCCACAGAAACGATAATGAAGGTAGGACAGGAATTCGGCGAACTATTCGACAGGAACTACGCCAACATGTTCTGGGAAGATGACATGAACGATGCCGATATAGTTATTGTTGCCATGGGCAGCCTGGCAATGGAAGCAAAGGTGGCTGTTGACATGCTTCGAGAGGAGGGCCATAAGGTCGGTATTTTAGGTCTGAGAGTGTTCAGGCCATTTCCTAAAGCCGCTTTGGTAAAGGCATTAGAGAAGGCCCAACTGATTGCGGTTTTCGATAAGAATATCAGCTATGGCTCCGAGGGGGCTACCTGCTCAGAAATCAAGGCAGCTCTTTACGGTAGTCAGGTAAAAGCGGCCATAAGAAACTTCATCGTCGGACTTGGTGGGCGAGATGTAAAAGCCAGAGAGCTGGCAGATGCAGTGAGAGAAGCTATAACCTCGTTGAAAACAGGCGCTTTGAATATCGAACATCCTGAATGGATATGCTACATCTAAGAGGTACTCCATTTTGAAAGTTAACGCAGTCAACCTAACTGAAACAGAATATGCACTGCCCGGCAACAGGACATGCCCGGGATGTGCCTTAGCTCTTGCCTATCGCCACATTCTAAAGGCATTAGATGGGCAGGTCATTGTCACCGTGCCAGCAAGTTGTCTCACCGTACTGCACGGCATGTACCCAATAACATCGGTTAATGTCCCTTGCGTGAATACGCCGTTTGCCTCCACCGGGGCATCAGCAACAGGATTAGTTGCCGGACTCCGGGCTACGGGCAAGAAGGGAATTACAATACTGGCAATGGCTGGCGATGGTGGCACCCATGACATAGGAATCCAGTCGTTGAGTGGAGCCGCAGAAAGGCAGGAGGATTTCATCTACATCTGCTACGACAACGAAGGCTATATGAACACCGGTAATCAACGCTCAGGCTCAACGCCCCTGGGTGCTATCACAGGCACCACACCTGTACTGGGCAAGCGACAGAACCCCAAAGACATGGCTGCCATAATGGAAGCCCATTGCCTGCCGTATATCGCCACTGCCAATGCCTCTTACCCACTGGACCTGTACGAAAAGGTCAGAAAAACAAAAGGGATAAAGGGCACCAGGTTCATTCATGTTTTTACCCCCTGCGCTCCCGGCTGGCAATTCCCATACAGTGACACCATCAAAATCGGCCAGTTGGCAGTAGAAACCGGACTGGTTGTGCTCTATGAAGTAGAGGATGACGTTTTTCGTCTCACCTCTGCAAGCGAGTCCCTCGCCCAAAAGGGTAAGCTGAAGCCGGTGAGAGAATACCTAACTGAACAGGGAAGGTTTAAAAACGTTACCGAAGAGCAAATCGCTCAATTACAGGACTGGGTAAATGCCCGATGGCAATGCTATCTCGCCCGGGCAGCCAGTTTACAGCCTGCGACTGATATCACAGAATCAGCACCCTGAGACATCCCGAAAATAATTTATCTCTTTTCACTCGACAAAGCAGTTTTGTCGAGTCTCACACTGACACCACACAAAAAACCGCCCTGAACCCTAAGCTAAGATGACAGTCTAACTACGAGGATAGTATAATGGTTACAGATTATATATGCTGATAGCTGTGATATTGTTTCAATGCGCCGAAGCGATTTATCGAAGCTTTCCCTGTTTCCGTTAACAAAGGAGGTTGACAATCACGGTCACCTTCATATTGGTGGCTGCGACTGTGTTGAGCTGGCTAAAAAATTCGGCACCCCACTTTATGTTTTCGACGAGGCCACTCTTCGCTCCAAGTGCCAGGAGTTCAAGGCTGAATTCACCAAGCGTTATTCGAACACACTTGTCATATATGCATCAAAGGCTTTCCTGAATCGTGCTATAGCCATTATCTTCAAAGAAGAAGACCTGGGCCTAGATGTTGTCTCTGGCGGAGAGATGAGCGTGGCTCAGTCGATAGACTTCCCCCCAGAAAAGGTGTATTTCCATGGAAATAATAAGACTGGCGATGAGCTAAAGCTAGCTCTAGATTGGGGAATCGGGCGAATTGTAGTTGACAATTTGGATGAGCTGGAACTGCTTAATTCATTGGCTCGCGATGTGGGAGTTAGACAGGCCATTCTACTCCGCCTTAATCCGGGAGTTGACCCTCATACTCACCGACATACTACGACCGGCATACTGGATAGCAAATTTGGCTTTCCGCTAGCTACCGGACAGGCTGAGACGGCAGTAGCCAAAGCCACGTCAGCTTCAAACATTGAGCTCGTGGGCCTTCACTTTCACCTCGGCTCACCGATTCCCGATACCTCCTCCTATCAGATAGCCATAAGCCTTATCTTTAATTTTGCCAAGGAAATGAAAACCAAGCATGATTTTCATCTCGACGAATTCAGCCCCGGCGGTGGCTTTGCCGTCCGGTATACGGTAGAATCACAGGCACCAGACATAGCTGACTATGCCGAAGCCATAACTGCCAGGGTTTCAGGTCTAGTCAGTGAGCTTGGCTTGACACGCCCAAAGCTAATCATCGAACCCGGAAGAGCCATCGTGGCACAAGCCGGCGTGGCTTTGTATACTGTCGGTTCAATAAAAGAGATTCCCGGGGTGCGGAAATATGTATGTGTGGACGGCGGCATGGGAGACAACATACGCCCAGCTCTTTATGAAGCGAGATATGAAGTCTTGGTGGCAAACAAGGTCAGCGATGATGAGTCAACAAAAGTCACTATAGCCGGTAAATATTGCGAGTCAGGTGACATACTTGCCAAAGACGTAAACCTGGCTCCAGTGTCACCGGGAGATATTATCGCTATACCGGTCAGCGGCGCTTATGCTATCCCCATGTCGAGCAACTATAACATGGTGCCCAGGCCAGCCGTTGTGATGGTCAGAGACGGCAAAGCCCGACTCATCCGGAAGCGCGAGAGCTATAAGGACTTGATGAGATTAGACTTAATTTAGAAAAGATATGTGGCAAACGATTGGTCAACCAGAAGCATTAGCTTTATTTGAACATAGTCTTCAAACCGGCAATTTGGCTCATGCTTACCTTTTTGTTGGAGCAGCACACATAGGTAAGACAACATTGGCACTTGATTTAACCAGAGCAGTGAACTGTCAAGGCAGCGAGCCACCTTGTGGTGAGTGCCAGTCCTGTAAAAGAATTGCCAACGGCAAGCATGCCGATATTACAATTATAGGTTTGAACTCAGCCAAAGATTCAGGGGATGCAAAATCACGGGTTGAGATTAGCATAGATGATATTAGGGAGCTCCAGCGCAATGCCAGCTTGCCTCCTTTCGAGGGTAAACATAAAGTGTTTGTTATTGACGGCGCTGAATATTTGTCTAGCGAGGCGGCCAACTGCTTGCTCAAAACCATAGAAGAACCTCCACCCTACGTAATGATACTTCTCTTGACCGCCGAAGAGCTGCGGCTCTTGCCCACAGTGATCTCTCGCTGCCAGCGGATAAAATTGAAGCCAGTGTCTAACGAGGAAATAGAGAAGATACTCATCGAGGCCTATGGCGTTGACAGCGATAGAGCTAAACTCTTGGCCCGATTGTCTCAGGGCTGCCTTGGCTGGGCACTAACAGTTTATATGGATGATAGTTACCTTGCACAGCGGAATCAAAGGCTAACCGAAATGTTCTCTTTGCTAGATTCTGGCTGGGAAGAGCGCTTCAACTATGCCGCTAAGCTCGGGAATGACCGTAAGTCGGCCGAGGAGATGATAAAGCTCTGGTTCGCATGGTGGCGCGATGTGATGCTGACTAAATGCGGCTGCGAGCATGCCATCACTAATGTTGACTATGCACCCATACTTGAGAAATGGGCACAGGTGCTAAGCTTATTGGAGATTAAGGACTTCATCAATAGGCTGCAACAAGCGTTAAACCAAATCGCCATAAATGCTAACCTGCGCTTAGTGTTTGAAATATTGATGCTTAACATGCCTAGAAAGGAGAGGGCACTGGGTCAAATAACATTACCAAAGCCCGTAAGATTATAATGTCAGAAATAGTTGGAGTTCGTTTTAATCAAGCTGGCAAAGTCTACTATTTTGACGCCATGAATATCCCCGTGGAAATAAATGACAATGTGGTTGTTGAGACCAGCCGTGGCTATGAACTGGGCAAAGTGGTCATCTCCCCAAAACAAGTTATTCACAGTGAAATAACCGAACCATTGAAACCCATTGCCCGCAAAGCACAGGCGGAGGACATGGAGAAAGCTCAGCGGCAACAAGAAAGGGCAACAAACGCCATAGCCAAATGCCGAGAACTAATCGAAAGACTCAACTTGCCAATGAAACCGATTTCAGCTCAATATAATTTGGACGGAAGCCATCTCACCATCTTCTTCAGTGCCGAGAAAAGAGTGGATTTTCGCGAGCTCGTTCGGGAGTTAAGCCGCAACCTAAAGACACGAGTCGAACTAAGGCAAGTTGGAGCTAGAGACGAGGCAAAGTTAGTCGGCGGCTTAGGTAAATGCGGTTTACCCTTGTGCTGTACCACCTTCCTCAGCGAGTTTGCGCCGGTTTCCATTAAGATGGCAAAGGAGCAAGATATAGCACTAAACCCAATGAAAACGTCTGGTATCTGCGGTCGGCTCCTCTGTTGCTTGGGCTATGAATATGAACAATACCGAGCTATGAAAGAAAAGATGCCCCCATTGCGTCAGGAGGTGTCTACGGCCTTGGGAAATGCTAAAGTAGTCAGCTTTAATCCGATTAAAGAAACAGTGACCGTGGAATTAGAAACAGGGAGTACCGTAGAATTGCCTCTTAGCCAGATAGCCTGGCGTGAAAAAGCAGCAGACGATAAGCAGCAAACAAAAACTTAGATTTACTGAGGAAGATATTTCTGCCACTCGGTATGCACACGGATGTACTGGTAAGGCACGTAGAAGCCATCGTTGTGTGGTGGTCTAGGTTGGTGAAGTAGTGGCATCCCAGCCTCTATTGGCGTTCGTCCGGCCTTCCGACGATTACAAGGTATACAAGCGCTTACCACGTTTTCCCAGCTATGCTCACCACCACGCCGCCGCGGTATAACATGATCTAAAGTGAGTTCCTTACTCTCCCGACCACAGTATTGACAAGCATACCGGTCGCGATTGAAAACTTCAAGCTTGGTCAACTTACGCTGCTGCCGCGGTCGCCTAATAAAATAACCAAGCCGAATCACCGAGGGAACATCGAAAATATCATCAATGGAATGGAGATTACCTCGCCCATTCTCCAAAACCTCAGCCTTGCCACAAAACAGCAAAACTATAGCCCTGCGTACTCTGCAGATATTAAGCGGTTCATAATTCTGATTAAGTACCAGAACTGGCGAGTTTACCACGGCTCTTTCCTAGCTAATCTAGGTTATTTTAGCAGGAAAACTTTTGGCCGACAACAGCTAAGACAATCGACCCCGCCGCGAGTACCGTTGCTGTGTCTTGGCTTCACGAGCCAGTGGCGACTTTATATCACCCCGATGATCAGGTGCATTGATATTTAATACAAGGCTGAGTCTGGGGTCAACCATCCGTGAGCCGATACGTCTTTCAATACTATCCAAGTCAAAACAGGTGGTGATCACCGTGGCTAACCTAGCATTATAGCGATAATTTATTAGCTGATAGAGCTTTTCCTGAGCCCACGGCGTGGCTGCCTGCTCACCAAAATCATCAAGAATAAGCACCGGAGCCTTCTTGATTTTTTCAAAGAGCTCATCATAGGACACCCTGCTCTCCGGATTAAAAGTGGAGCGCAAATAATCGAGGAGATCAGTAACCACAATGAACAAGACTGATTTACCCTCGCGGCGCAGATGATTGTAAATGGCGGCTGCCAGGTGTGTTTTGCCACATCCATTGATACCCATGAAAATCAACCAGCCCTCCGGAGATTTAGCAAAATTGACTGCACCGTGATAGGCTCGCTCCAGGCTCTGGCGCTCCTCAGGCGAGAGATCCAAGAGCTTATAATCAAAATTATTGAAGGCCTTCTCGCGCAATGCCTCTAACTCTATGCTGCCAAGATGCTCCAAAGTCAACGCGGACTTCCCCTGAATAACACATATATTACATAGCTCAGAGTCAGCCAGATGGCCTCGTAAACTCTCATCAAACTTTTCAACTGGCACATCGGTAGTGATAACTGTAGGCAAGCGGACATTGAATCGATAATCGAGCAGCTGCTCCAATTTCCCCTTGGCCCAAGGGGTGGTGGCTGCCATAGTCAAATCATCCAATACTAAAAGCGGCGCATTTTTCACACGCTCAAACAGCTCGTCATGGGCAATCTCACTGCTGGGGCTAAAAGCACTCCGAAGGTGGTCCAAAAGGTCAGCGGCACCTATATAGAAAGCTGGCTGCCCCAGGATCAGCCGGTAATTGGCGATGGCGCAAGCAAGGTGTGTTTTGCCACAACCGCTCGGGCCAACCAAGATCAGCCATCCCTTCGGTTCATCGGCAAAAGCCTTGGCAGCTTCATAGGCCCGTGTGAAATTCTGCTGTACTGCGGCTTCATCGTATCTACCAGTCGGCAAGAGGTTATCGAAGGTTAACCGAGACAAAGCACCAAGATTACTATATTGCTGAAGCTGAGCCAGCTTCTCCTTTTTCAAATCCTGGCGACTGCACTGACATGGCACAACTCGACTGAAATCAGTCTGTCCCGAAGCTGATAAAGGATGTACAAAACCAGCTCCTTTACATATGGGGCACGCTGAACCAGTCAAGCTTTCTTCTCCCGGCTCACCGCTGGACCATGTGTCCGTATTTGCCCCTGATGTATTTGTCTCGGTCGTCCTCTTTTTTAAAATCTCTCCTAGGCTTTCCATCGTCTTTGCCTTCGATAGCCCATCGTTCTAAAATACGCGCAATATATTTCCAGCTACGCTTATTTAAGGCGACAGCCTCCTTAAAGGCACTCTCAATCCACTCTGGAGGATAAAGCTTCTCCGCCTCCTTGAGGTACCCGTCGATCATAGGCGTAAGCATGCCTATGTTTTGTTCATAAAGGCTGAAAATGTTCGGCAGCGGCTTGATTTCCGCCTCCTCACCTTTCCTGGCTACCAAAACCAGCTGCGGAAGTTTGCCTTGCTGAATTTTACTAACTATCTCCTTCGCAGTTTCACTGTTAATGAAATAGGCATCTTCCGGCTGCCCATCTCTGTCAATCCTCAGGTGCAGCATAATACCATGCTGCACGGCTTGGTCCAATGCTTGACGAAGCACTTCGTCTTTGGGCTTGGCTCCTGCCTCTATGGCACCCATAAGTATAGGGTCTGACAGAAATTCACTATAGGTTACAAACTGAGGATAGCCACGGCGACGGCTGAGCAGCCAGAAAACGTGCAATATTGTTTTAAGCTCGGCGATGTCATCAATTTGTGGCACTACTGCAGTGAAGAACAAATTAGGTATTGGAGTAACTTCAGCCCTCGCTGGGAATCCAGAAAATACTTTCCTGGTCACGCTTTTCATCTCCAACAATCCTTAAGCTGCACTGAATTCAGCCTCTACGTCTTCGAATTTGGCTGTCCTAGAGACAAAACGTAATTTAATTTCACCCGTAGGCCCATTACGATGCTTGGCTATAAGGACATCTGCTATCCCTCTGGGGTACGGCTCTGCCTCAATATCATGCTCTTGTTTCCATTGGTCTTCAGTAAAACGCATTTCATCGCGAGAGATAAAGAGGACCACATCAGCATCTTGCTCGATGCTGCCGCTATCCCTGAGGTCGGAGAGTTGAGGTTTATGTGACGCTCGCCACTCCACGGCTCTACTAAGTTGTGAAATAGCTAACACCGGTGCGTCTATCTCACGAGCAAGTGCCTTCAACGAGCGCGTTATCTCACTTAGCTCCTGCACTCGACTCTCACTTCTGGCCGCTCCCTGTATAAGTTGCAGATAATCAACGATAACCAAATCAACAGTGCGTTCGCGATGAAGTCGCTGAGCCTTACCTCGCATCTCCACCACTCGCAGTTGAGGTGAGTCATCAATATAGATAGGCACTTCGGAGAGGATGCCACTAGCCTCCATGATTCTTCGCTCTTCTTTTTCTGTATATGTCCCTAAACGAACGCTTCTAGAATCCACATTTGCCTCATTAGATAGAAGACGCTGGACGACAGCTTGCCGCGACATCTCCAGGCTAAATAAAGCCACACAGGCCTTTTGGTTGATAGCTGCGTTCCTGGCAATATTGAGAGCTAAACTGGTCTTGCCCACACTTGGCCGAGCAGCCAAAACAATGAGATCGGAGCGCTGCAACCCGCCCAGGAAATCATCCAAAGCAGTGAAGTAGGTAATGACGTGAGGAATCGCTTCTTCCCGAGGTTGGGCTGGCCCGACTTCCTCAAAATACTGACCGAGAATCTGGCGAATAGGCACAAAATCCTGACGACTTTGCCGCTGCCTTACTTTAAACAGGATGTCATCCGCTCTACTGAGAGCAACATCAACCTCAGCATCATCTTCATAGCCAAGAGCGGTAATCTGACTGCCAGCGCTGATTAGCCGTCGCATAACGGCCAATCTAGACACAATTTGCGCATAATACTCAATATGAAGAGATGTCGGTACCATAGAGACCAGATGACTTAAATAGGCAGCCCCACCAGCCTCTTCTAACCTGCCTTTCTGTGCTAATTCATGAGCTACGGTTATCTGATTTATACCCTCATTACGCTGGTAAATAGTGAAGCAAGCATCATAAACCCACTGATTGTCAGGCGTGAAGAAGTCCTCCGGCCTAAGAAATGTAGCAACCTTGAATATGCCATCACTATCAATAAGTAGAGAGCCAAGCACCGCTTTCTCAGCTTCAACATCATGCGGGGGTAAATTGTCGTTAATCACTTTTAGTTGTCTCTTCCTCAATGACTATTTTGACTTTAGCCTCCGAACCTGTGCCTAGATTAATTGTCACATCGTAGCTGCCGAGATGGTGCAAAGGCTCCTCCAGCTCAACCATTTTCTTATCGACCTCAAAACCTGTGAGCTTAGAGAGTTCATCAGCTATATTAGCACTGGTAATAGCACCATGAAGGCGACCTTTAGCACCTGCCTTAGCCTTGAAATACAGCTCTTTGCCTTCCAGCTCCTGAGCTATCCTACTTAGCTCCTCCCGCTGGCGAGCCTGGCGCTCTGCTTTCTCATCAGATAACACTCTAGCCGCTTTTGTAGCCGAGGGTGTGGCTGGCAAAGCTAGACCTTTAGGAAACAGAAAGTTCCTAGCATAACCATCGGCTACCTCTTTTATCTCTCCCATTTTGCCCTTAGGTACATCCTTCAGAAAAATAACCTTCATTCTATAACCCCCATCTAGATCTTAAAATTGGCCTAATAATTTCCAAGATCGTCAGAAGATGTGATTTGTAACCATATTTTATAATTTTCACCCAACTTTTGCCTAGCAGCAACAAAGGTGTTTCAACCACCAATGCCAAAAATTTTTGTTGCATGTTAATAACCATCAACTGCAGAGCAAGACCTAAACATATGCGCTAAGATGACTAGCCGGAGAATTCATCCTTAACCTTGGCTAGGGTTTGAGACTCACTTAGAAGGTCAGCAATCGTCATAGCCAGAGCTTTAGCCGCAACTAACAGCCCCTCGTGTCCTGACTCCGAGGCAGCAGCTAAGGCAAAGTCTGATGAATGCAACAGCACGTTAGGGAGAACAATGGCAACCGAAGGATGAATGGCAGGTATAAGCTGGCTAACATTGCCCATATCAGTGCTACCGAAACCAAAGTGAGGTTCAAAAGGTTCCACTTTGCGACCCAACGATTCCAAGTTCTGAGCAAATAGCTTAGCTAAGGCCAAGTTATTTTTCATCGGAGCATAGACTACCTCCCCCCACCTGTAGTCCAATCTGGCACCTGTAGCTAGCGCTGCCCCTTCAAAGCAATTTAAAACCTTTTGTTTCAACTCATCAAGATAGGCATTATCCATAGCACGAACGAGAAATGCGGCTGCTGAATATGCTGGCACTACATTAGCCGCCTCACCACCATGCGTAATTATGCCATGAATCCGAGCCTTGTTTTTGATATGCTGGCGGAGTGAATTCACAGCGTTAAATGCCAAGATCATAGCTTCGAGCGCATTTATTCCCTGCTCAGGATAGGCAGCCGCATGAACCGCCTTGCCCAAAAATTGAACCTCCAGTCCAATACAGGCGAGTGCTTCGGTAGTCGCTGTGTCTCGCACCCCGGGGTGCATTATCATAGCCACATCAACTCCGTCAAAAACACCAGCCTTCAACATGAAGACCTTACCACCAAAAAGCTCCTCTGCAGGTGTACCGAAAACAACAACCGACCCACCATAATCATCAACAATACATCTGCTAGCCGCAGCAGCCCCTACTGCCGAGGCAGCTATTATATTATGGCCGCAGGCATGTCCAATCTCAGGTAAGGCGTCATATTCAGCAAGCAAAGCAATTACAGGTTTACTGCTGCCATAGGCTGCCTTGAAAGCGGTAGGTAAATTCCCGATCCCGTTTTCTACCTGAAAGCCTTTTCCTGCCAGGTAGCTGGTCAACCAGCCTGATGCCTTTTCTTCCTTGAAACCCAACTCTGGATTGGCATGAATCTTGAGGCTTAATTCAATGAGTTCCTGGCGCTGTTGTTCTACCTGCCTGCTTACCTCAGCTTTAAGTTCCACCTTTGAAAGAGCCTTATTCGCCACTTTTAACTCTGCCCCACAAGGACTCATTATACTCCACGAGCCCAGCACATTCTACCTACGTTCACTCGGTTAAAAGACGGTCCCTACCGATAGCTACGTTAGCTTGACTTTAAAAATATCTCAACTTATAATGAGCCGAGATCATAAATGTTAATAGATAGATTTAACATTGGTGTTTCCCAGTTACTCAAGGAACCGATAGGCGCAAGCTGTAGCTATCAGATAGACGGGAGCCTCGATACGGACGACATAAATTCCGTAAAGGGAGCTATAATCTTAACCCGCACCAATCGCGGCATCGTGGTTAAAGGTGAGATGAAAACCTTAGTAACAGGAATTTGCAGTCGGTGCCTCAAACTGATTGATTATAAAGTAATCTATGACTTTGAAGAGGAATGTCTTCCTAGCGTAAGCACATCAGAAGACCTATCTTCACCCGGTCAGTCTGATAACCTTATTATTGATGAGAGTCACATGCTGGACTTAAGCGAAGTGATACGCCAATATGCCTTATTGGCCATGCCTGCCAAGCCACTTTGCCGTCTAGATTGCGCTGGAATTTGTTTATCCTGCGGGCACGACCTCAACCAAGGTCGCTGTCAGTGCCCGTCTCAGACTCATGACCAACGCTGGTCAAAACTAATTCGCTTGGGGAAGGAGAGTAAAACTTAAATGGCGTTGCCAAAGAGAAAATATGCTAAATCGCGGCAGGGGAAAAGGCGCAGCCACCTAGCTCTTAGCATCCCTAAACTGGTTGATTGCCCTCAATGTCACACTCCCAAATTACCTCATCATGTTTGCCCCACCTGTGGTACTTATGCAGGAAGAGAAATGGTTGAAATTAAGGCTCCAAAGAAAACATCTAGCTAGATGACTAGTCTTAGAGAGATAACAATCCCTAAAAACCATTAGATAAGTAAAACTGAGGAAGATAATTGACCTCTAGATGAACCTGAGCTACAAGGAGGAGGCATGGTAGAAGCAATAAAAGTCGCTTATGTTTTCCCCGGACAGGAATCCCACTCCGTAGGCATGGGGTTAGACCTTTACGTCCATTACTCTTCAGCCCGACAGATTTTCGACGAAGTTGACAAAACTCTGGGCTTCTCTCTATCTCGCGTATGCTTTGAAGGCCCTCAAGACGACCTCAGGCAGACCGTCAATGTCCAACCAGCAGTATTAGCCACAAGCGTTGCCTGCCTGAGAGCAGCTCAGGAGGTTAGCAACAACGGCATACCAGAGCCCACTTTCGTCGCTGGACATGACGTGGGCACCTACGCAGCCCTGGTAGCTGCTGGCGCTCTCAGCTTATCTGATACCGTGCGTTTGATTCGCGAGAGAGGCCGATTAATGAACGAAGCCGGACAAAGAACAGCCGGTGGCATGGTGTCTATGACCGGGCTAGATATAGAAGTCTTCAAGAACATCTGCTTCTCCACAGGTGTTGAGATTGCCTATATTGACGCTCCAGACCAGGTCACCATCAGCGGAACCCAAGAAAGCCTGACTAAAGCCAAGAGGCTAGCACAGATAAAGGGGGCTCGCCGCATCCTCCCACTGAGGGCAAGCGGACCTTTCAATTCCACATTAATGGAGCCGGCCATAGAAAGGCTAAGAAATACCATCTCGGAGTTCACCTTTAATAAACCATCAGTCCCTATTGTGGCTAATGTTGCTGCGCAGCCGCTTACTGACCTGGAAGCGATAAAGGAGGAGCTGGTTAGCCAGATTGTCCGCCCGGTTCAATGGCAGCAATCTGTTGAAACTATGATCGCCCGAGGTGTAACCACCTTCTTTGAGATGGGGCCTGGTGAGGCACTAGCCAAGTTGATTAAGCGAATCAGCCCCGGAGCACAGACCTTTAACATCAGCAGCGCTCAAACCATCAGCGAAATAACAAGATGGCGCAGAGGATAATTGCTGCACGCCAGACCACAGATGTGGCAACTGCGCTTAACCAGACCGGTCAAATCTCGGGGTATGGCCAAAATGCTAAAGCCTAGCTTGCCCCCCAAAACTGCTGCCATCTGTAACCACTGCGATAAGAAATCCGCCCTCATCTCCAAGTCCCTTGGTCTATGTGCTGATTGTATCCACCACGATTTCCAAAAGGTCGAGCCCACAATCCAGGAAGCACATCAGAAATCAAGGCAGTCCTTTAACCTACCGCTACAACCACCAAAGACAATAAATGGCGTTGCTTGCCACCTATGCCTTAATGAATGCCAACTTCCAGAAGGGCAAAGGAGTTACTGTGGCATACGCATAGCCGTCTCAGGGAAGCTCACTGGTGCCACGGCAGAGAAAGGCAATGTAAGCTGGTACTATGACCCATTACCTACAAATTGCGTTGCCGACTGGGTCTGCCCTGGCGGCACAGGTTCAGGGTATCCTGACTTCGCTTATTGCCCAGGTCCAGAGCACGGTTATAATAATCTCGCCGTTTTCTATCAAGCTTGCTCTTTTGATTGCCTCTTCTGCCAGAATTGGCACTACCGATCAGCAGCAATAAAGCAAGACTGGGTTAGCCCCTTGGAACTAGCTGGTGCAGTTGACGACCGAACCTCCTGCATCTGCTATTTTGGTGGCGACTCAACACCCCAATTACCCCATGCCCTACGTGCTTCACGTCTGGCATTAGATAGAAATAAAGGGCGCATCCTCCGCATTTGCTGGGAAACCAACGGCTCAATGCATCCAGCTTTACTCAAGCAAGCGGCTAAGCTTTCACTTGATTCCGGCGGATGCATCAAATTTGATCTTAAAGCTTGGGACGAGAAGTTACACATCGCCCTTTGCGGCGTAAGCAACAAGAGAACGTTAGACAACTTCAGCCTTCTCGCCGGCTATGCAAGAAAAAGACCTGAGCCGCCTTTTCTCATAGCCAGTACCTTGCTAATTCCTGGCTATATAGCCGAACAGGAAGTATCCAATATCGCCAAATTTATCGCCTCTTTAGACCCGAATGTACCTTACGCTCTTCTCGCTTTCCACCCTGATTTCTTGATGACTGACTCGCCAACTACCTCGCTGCAGCATGCAGAGCGATGCTTAAAAGCAGCTAAAGAGGCCGGGTTATGCCGGGTACAGCTAGGAAACGTTCATTTGTTGAGGAATGAATATCAGAATGGCTGGATTTAGACGGATAGCCAGGACTATTGCTCTACAGACGCTTTACGAGCTTGATTGTTCGGCTCACAAGCCGGATGAGATTTTGACTCGCTTGCTAGAGGGAAAAGCCCTGCCTGGCGAAGCAGCCGATTTCGCCAGAAGCTTAGTTAATGGAGTCCTTAAGAACAAGAAAAATATCGATGATATGATTCGAAGGTTCGCTCCCGCCTTTCCCGTCAACCAAATAGCCCCTATAGATAGAAATATTCTCCGCCTTGCCATTTTTGAGATTTTATTCGATAATAGAGTTCCAGTCAAAGCAGCTATTAATGAAGCTGTTGAGCTGGCTAAGAGTTTTGGTGGTGATACTTCTCAAAAATTTGTCAACGGGGTTTTGGGCTCAGTAGTCAATGCTGGCATGCAGCAAGAGAACCGACAGGAAGCGATTAAAGAAACTGAACAAACCTGAATGCACAGAGGAAACTAATGACACAAATTCCAGATAAGCTCAAGAAGATGATTGCAGAGCAACTCGGCGTTGACGAGGAATCCATAGAGCCTTCGGCATCCTTTGTTGACGACCTCAATATCGACCCATCCGATTTGGCCGAGCTTATCACCGCCATAGAACAGGAATTCAGCACACCAAGACGCAAGTTGGAAATATCAGACGAAGATACCGAAAAAATCGTTACCGTTCAGGACCTCATTGACTGCCTTCACGACTACGGCATAGAAGATTAAATGCTCTTGATAATCCCACTTGTAGCATTCTAAGCATTCCTGCGTGTCACCAGCCTAGGGGTGACCATGTGGTTTTAATTTGCGTGGTGGGTCACCTCTGGGCAGGTGCCACCTAGAAGAGCAGTTAAGCACGTATAGCTACTTTTTTAAGCACTTCCTTAAGTACATCCTGCCAATTAGTGTCCAGGAGCTTTATGTCAAGTTTTATGTGCTGGCTGCCTACTCTAATTCCAGATTTAAAATCCTGTGCTAAAGACAGTTTGTTTAACTGTCTGGTATTGTTGAAATGCAAAACGATTTGTCGACCCTCTGTAGAAATCGATTCCACCATCGCGGCAGCAGCAAGCTGCTTAACTTCCACTACATAGAGAAGATTCTTGACCGGCTGTGGCATCTGCCCGAATCTGTCATCAATTTCCATCGCTATGTCCTCTATTTCCTGAACTCGTTTAACCGCAGCCAACCGCTGATAAAAAGTCAGCCTGGTGCTTAAAGCCGGGATATATTCTTCTGGAATATAGGCGTCCAAAGGTAGAGCTACAGTTGGAACCGCAGGTTGCGGCGTTCTTCGCTCCTCTCCTACTACTCGCTCCTGCCTTAACTCCTCCACTGCCTCAGCCAATAGCCGGCAATAAAGGTCAAAGCCTACGGCAGCTATATAACCACTTTGCTCCACACCCAGCAGATTACCAGCCCCTCGAATCTCCAGGTCTTTCATTGCAACAGCAAATCCAGCACCCAGTTCTGCGGCCTCAGAGATAGTTTTGAGACGCTTCCGAGCCTCAGGAGTCAGTTGCTTACCTTTCTCAAAAAAGAAATAAGCGTAGGCATTGTTGCTACCGCGCCCGATGCGTCCCCGCAGCTGATAAAGCTGCGTTAGACCTAACCTGTCCGCATGGTCAACAATCAAGGTATTGACGTTAGATATATCGAGTCCGGACTCGATAATGGTGGTAGTAACCAGAATATCGCTTTTGTGATTAACGAAATCCGTCATCACCTTTTCCAGCTCCTCTTCAGGCATTTGGCCATGGGCAACAGATATTTTGCCTTCAGGAACCAAACTGCTTAGCCTGCTGGCAACCATAGCAATGCTGTGAACCCGGTTATGAACGAAAAATATCTGGCCATTCCGCTCCAGTTCACGCAGTATTGCCTCACGGATTATCCTTTCATCATAAGCACCAACATGAGTCTTGATTGGTAAACGCTCCTCCGGCGGGGTTTCAATCGTGCTCATGTCCCTAATCCCAGCCAGCGACATATGAAGAGTGCGAGGAATAGGAGTTGCACTTAATGTAAGAACATCTAGCTCCCTTCTCAGTTTCTTAAAGTGCTCCTTGTGTATCACACCAAAACGCTGCTCTTCATCTATGATTATGAGCCCTAAGTCTTTAAACACGACATCTTTTTGCAATAAACGGTGAGTACCAATGCAGATATCCACTGTGCCTGCTGCCAAGCATTCGATTATGTCAGCCTGTTCTCTTTCAGTGCAGAAACGGCTCAACATCTCGACTCTTACTGGAAAAGCTTGTAGTCTCTCACAAAAAGTGGCAAAGTGTTGCTGTGCCAACACTGTCGTCGGAACGAGCAAGGCTACCTGCTTGCCATCCATCACTGACTTGAAGGCAGCCCGAAGCGCAACTTCAGTCTTACCATAACCTACATCTCCGCAAACAAGGCGGTCCATCGGCCTTTGCTTCTCCATATCACTCTTGACAGCTAGAACAGCCTCCAACTGGTCAGTGGTTTCCATGTAGGGGAAAGATGACTCTAGCTCATGCTGCCACAGGCTGTCTGAGGAGAAAGCGAAGCCAGAAATTACCTCCCTCGTCGCATATAGACCCAAAAGCTCACGGGCAACACTAGCCACGGATTCTTTAATTCTCTGCTTGGTACGTGCCCATTCCTGGGTTCCCAATCGGCTTAAGGTTGGCGGTTGGTCGCTGGCGCCAACATAGCAGCTAACACGGTCAACTTGGTCAGTAGGCACATAAAGCCTATCACCAGCAGCATATTCCAGGACAAGATACTCCCGCTCAATGCCATCAGTGATCATCTTGGTCAACCCAGAAAACCTGGCAATACCATGTTCAATGTGGACTATATAATCACCGGGCGTCAATTCGGAAATAAACCAGTGGTAACGTATTGGTTTCTTCCTGGATAAGCGTCTTTGTTTGACGAAGCCGAAAATTTCATTATCCGTAAACAGAGTGAGGACATCTCTCATCGCCCAGCCTTCAGCCAGTGCCCCTTGAACTAGAGTGACTGATTTCGAAGATGGCACCTGCTCTATCTGTGAAACTGGGCTGGCCAGGACATCCTGCTCCTGCAACAGTTCGGCTAGACGATTTGCTTGCTGACTAACTACAACGATTCGCTGGCCTTCCTGTAGCATCTCTCTAAGTCCTTTGGAGAAGGCTTCAAGTCTGCCTCCATAACTTGGCACCGGAGCTAAAGGCAAGAACTGAATATGGGTTTTATCAGAGTCACCGGTGTTCCACGAATAAAGCATTAAGCGTTGCTTGATTTTCTTTGTCTTTGTATCAAATTCTGGCCAGGACACAATAGGCAAATCCGATGCTGGTTCACCTTGTTCCAACTTCGCCTGGTCAAGCTCCTCAGCCTCCTTGTTTAGCTTGTCTATAACAGTTTTGAGTTCATCAAGGTCATCTGTAACTAGCAGCGCCTTTTCAGGCAGGTAATCCAAGATAGTGTCCCCATTAAGATGCTGCTGGCTTTCTTTAGCCGAAACTATTGTAACCGAGTTTGCTAACTTCAATGACCGCTGTGTCTTCGGGTCAAAGATCCTGATGCTTTCAATCCGGTTGCCAACGAACTCTATTCTGGCAGGGAACCCATTATCCGGAGAGAAAACATCAACGATACCTCCTCGGCGACTGATTGTTCCCGGAACTTCAACAATATTCTCCAATTCGTACCCAATAGCCTGCCATCTTGCTATAAGTTGGAGCGGGTCGATATTCATGCCGACCCTCAAGGCATGGCAAGACGCAACGAACTCGTCTCGAGGCATGGTCCTGCTAACCGCAGCTAAAGCGGAACTTACAATTATAGGGCTCAGTCTATCTGCCGATATGTCACAGCAAGGAGTAAAGGCCGAAAGAGTTCGCAATCTTTCAGCTATCGTAAAGATGTCAGACGTCAAGTATTCACCAGCCAAAATGTCAATTTCAGGGAAAAACTGCAGCCAAGTTGCACTGGGACACCAAGCCTGGAGCTCGTCATAGAGTCTCTTGGCGCTTTCAGGCTGAGCAGCTATCACCAAAATGGGCAGGTTTAGTTCTTCATGGAGAGCAGCTATCACGAAAGGCTTGACGGCGTCAGCTACCACCAGCCTAATGTCTTTCTCCTGCAACCCGGTTAGTTCGCCTTTTAGCTGCCGATAGCCGGGAACCTGTTCGATTAAAGAAAGGAGACGAGACAAATCCATTTCCAAACACCCATAGGGCTAGCCGCTACCTCAAGGGTAGTCCAGACTAGCCCTGACTGAATTGTAGCACACGCTCAACTACTCGAACAATTAATGCGAGTGTGTAAAAGGACGGAGCCAGCATATCAAAAATAACCCAAATTGGTTGAGGCCGACAAGTTTAGAGAATATAATTGTATGGAAGGATGTTCAGATAGCGCGAATATCACAAACCAAAGCAGAATTACTTAATCATCTAAAAGAGCAAATAGTCTTCATGATTGCCTCTGCGGCCTCCTATGACCAAGGGTTCGAAGGCGAAGCTAGGAGATTATCCGTTAGTATTAGGATATTGGCTCATGATACATCACGTGCTAAGTCTCTACTGACCCAATTAGGAAAGAAGGAAATTGGGTTTCTTGATACCGCTACTCCCTTCAACCCAAATAATCCGCTTGCAGTTAATTGTCTAACAATGATGAAGTATTCCTTCAAGGATGGCGTACATACTGGGGCCTATGTAGCCCCTTTAGATAATCTGTCCCCGTCTAGAGCCAACAAAAAGATACCCTTTGACGCTTGGTGGTCAGAAAATATTATCTATCGGGATAACAGGAGAAACACATTTACTCGGAAGGATTTAGTTTTGAACGTTGCAAATACAGACGGAGGAGCTCATGTTGACCCAAACCTAGACCAAGCGTATGCTCAATTCTCTAGGTTTAATACGTTAGGTTGGAAGGTATTCAAAGGTAGTGCTGCGGAGGACTTTGCAAATACCCCTGTATTGCCAAGCATACGTCAGATGACCCATGAACTACTTATAACGCTAAAGGATGAATTCCCTGGTTTATTTCCAAACACCTATAGGACTAGTCCTGACTGAATTTTATCACGCGATTGCTTAACCAAAAAAACTGTTGCCAGTGCGACCTCTACAAGGCTATAATGCAAGACACATCAGGATTAAGGAGGCATAATGGCATACAGAAGAGTGCTCGTCCCCTTAGACGGCTCCGAACTGGCAGAACGAGCTATCCCCTACGCTAAGACCATTGCCAGAATCAAGGGCAGCGAGTTAATACTGTTTACAGTTAGCATTGCTGCTGTCGAGCAGTTGGACCGCCCCATGAAAGCTTATCTGGAGCTCAACGCACAGGAGCTACAGTCGCAGGGTATCAAAGCATCTACAGCTATTGCCTATGGCAACGTAGCGGATGAGATTATTAGCTTCGCCGACAAGAACAATATTGACCTTATAATCATCTCCACCCATGGATACTCTGGAATCAAGCGCTGGGTGCTAGGAAGCGTAGCTCGAAAGGTGCTCTACGGCACCTGCGTTCAAGTGCTGCTGATAAAGTCAAAGGCACCGAAAGCCTCCCAGGTAGAATTGAAAAAGTTATTACTTCCCCTGGATGGCTCACCTTTCTCCGAGGCCCCTATTCCTTTTATTGAGGAACTTACAAAAGGAACTGAGGCAGAGATTGTTCTAACTGTAGTCTGCGAGCCCCCACTAGTGCCTTCTTATGGGGACCGCCCCATCAACCCGACTTGGGAAAAGCACCGGGATAAACTGTGGACAGAGACACAACAGCAGGCTTCAGAATACCTGAAAAAGGTAAAAACCAGACTTGAAAAACAGGGGATAAAGGTAAAGTCACAAGCTATACCAGGTGACCTCGGGAAGGTAGCAGAGAGCATCATGCAAGTAGCTCAGAAAGAGAAGGTCAACTTGATAGCCATGACCACCCAAGGACGCACCGGAATCAGCCGCTGGGTCTATGGCAGCGTAGCTACTAGAATTGTGGAGGAATCGCTGCAGCCGGTTATGCTCATCCGCCCATCCGTGCCTAAGTAGCCTTCAGCCTAAGTACTTCTGGCTAGCATGCCCATCCTCAGCAGTTAATATCATGCTGCCGCCTCAATCACTACTGCCGTGCCTTTGCCAGACCTAGACTTTATTCTCAGGCTGCCACCCACCAACTGGATACGCTCTTGCATCCCAGCCAAGCCCAATCTACCTTGCTTCACCAAGTCGCCGGTTGTTTCTGGAAGGTCGAATCCCTTGCCATTGTCCTTGACAGTTATTCTAATTTTCCCATCGCCGAACTCCACTGCGACCACAGCACTAGTCGCCTGAGCATGCCTCAAGGCATTTCTCAATGCTTCCTGGGCAACACGAAAAAGCACAAGCTCCACTTCGGAGGAAAATCTTCGGCTAACACCATGTATACTAAACTTGACATTTATCCCTGAGCGTTTTCCTACGTCGGAGGCTAACCATTCTAGCGCTGGTACCAAGCCCAAGCGATCTAACGCTGGAGGACGCAAGTCCTGGCTTAACCGCCTCACATCTGCCATTATGTTGTTGATCTGCCCCCTCAAGATCTCCAATAGGATTCTCTTGTATTCAGACAACCCCTTATCACTGGAAGCAATATCATCTAGCTGACGCGCCAGGACAACCAAGGACTGAATGGTCTCATCGTGAAGTTCTCGAGCAATACGTTTTCTTTCTTCCTCTTGAGCCATAGTGATTTGGCCTAAGTAAAAGCGTAAGCTCTCCTGCATTCGTTTCTCCTGGGTAACATCCCTGGCAATGTGCTGGAAACCAACAGGGCTTCCATCAACTCCAACCAAGTTAGTAGTTAGCTTCAAAATAGCCTCAGCCCCTTCTTTTGTAATTAATCTCTGCTCATAAGGTTGAGCAACAGGCTCTCCTTGAAGCAGCCTTGCTCTAATATCTTTAGCTAGGTTCAAGCTTCCTTCAGAAAGGAAAGATTTAACATTCATGCAGCATAACTCCCCTACTTCGTATCCCGTAAGTCTGGCAGCTGCTGCATTAGATGACACAATATTTCCATCCATGTCATGAACCCAGATAGCGTCATGGGCATTCTGGAATAGCTCTCGATACCTTTCCTCAGATGCTCGCAATTGCTCTGCGACTTTATGCTCCTGTTCATAAAGGCGGGCATTTTCAATAGCAACGCCAATCTGGTTGCCTATAGCAGCAAGCAATTCCACCTCGTCTCGATTAAATTGACGGTGTCGATGCATAGCCACACAAATAGTACCCATGACCTTACCTTTGGATTCCAAAGGCACGATAATTTGAGACCGTATTTCTTCTTCCTTAACCGCCATTTTAGTCAATCTATTATCTTTTGAGGCGTCTTTTATAAACGTTGGCTCCCCAGTCTGAGCGACCATCCCGTTTAAACCATCACCCAGTTTCAGTCTGTTAACACTCTGGACAAATGAGTCTGAAACTCCTCTGTGGGCACTAAGAACAAGCTCGCCAGCTTCATTATCCAGAAGAAATATCAATACAACATCAACATTCATCACATCGATGATGCTATCGATGCTGCTGTTCAGAATCTGTTTTAAGTCCAGCGACTGAGAGACTACACTTGAGATGTAATTGATAGCCGCAAGTCGGAGGTGGTGTTCACGCTGCCCACCCAACGATTTGAAGCCAAAAACCCGGCCTAGAAACAACCCTCACTCACCCCCCAAAGGGCTCTTTTCACAACAATATATCCCAGTCATTCGGAGGCCACAATCCTCAGGACACATCATCGAGAGTGACCCAACCTTCCTTCAAGGCATGTACTACAGCCTCAGTACGTGAGCCAACCCGAAGCTTATTGAAGATATTTGCCAAGTGCCCCTGCACAGTGCGTACACTTAAGCAAAGCTCATCGGCAATATCCTTGTTGCCCAAACCTCTGGTTACCAGCTTCAACACCTCCATCTCTCGCTCGGTGAGCAGTTCCAAGGTTTTCTTTTCACGTGGCTTGCTGGAAACGTTGGCGAACCGGTTTAGAACTTTACGGGCGACTGAGGGATGAAGCACCGACTCCCCAGCATGTACCGCCCGAATAGCGTCGACTATCTCATGACCACGAACGCTCTTCAACATGTAACCAGCAGCCCCTGCCTCCAGCAAACCGAAGACAAATTGATCATCGTCATAGGCACTAAGCACTAGCACCGCTACAGTGGGGCATAGAGCTTTTATCTGTCTGGTCGCCTCAATGCCATCTAGTTTGGGCATGGCGACATCAACTAAAGCAACATCTGGCTTTAAGTCGGAGGCAAGTCTCACTGCTTCCTCGCCATCCCCAGCCTCAGCCACTACTTCCAAATCCGACTCCTGCTCCAGAATGCGGCGTGTGCCCTCACGGACAAATGCGTGGTCATCTGCAATCAAAATCTTTATCGTTTTCAAATAATGTCTCTCCCACCTGGGTTCATTATATCAGACCATTGCCCAAAATTAACCACAAATCCGCCTCAGTCTAGGTATAATTGCCTGCTGTCAGAGTCATCTGACAAGCTTTCCGTACAAATAAAAACAAGCATTATTACGGAGGCAAATCTGCTGGCAGATATGATAACCTGACGCTGGGGGCAAGATAAGCAGTAACTCACCAGCAGCAACAAAAATAAAAAATGACCTGAAGATCAGACTTAGCTCCAAATCTCTTACCTGCTTCTATTCATTATATACGGTGCGACATTCTAAGTCGAGAGAAGTAAGAGCAAACATAGTCCGTTCCTCATTTTATTTAAAACTGGAAAAGAATTATAATAATGCAAAGGTAGGTGCATGATGGAGATAAGAAAAGAAGGCAGCAACGATTTTATTCAAGAAATTTCATCCATGCCCGGCGGCGAAAAAATCAACCTTTGCATCCAATGTGGCACTTGCTCTGCATCCTGCCCCAATGCCAACAAAATGGACTATACACCACGCGAACTAATTGCCATGGCACGGGCTGGTATGCGAGATGAGGTTCTATCCAGCAACTCAATGTGGCTTTGCTTATCCTGTTATCTCTGCACCGTGCGCTGTCCCAGAGGAATCGTACCGACCTACATCATGCATGCTCTGGAGTCTCTGGCCATGCGTCATCATCTGAGCACGAAACGAACGCGCACGCCGATCCTGTACAAAGTCTTTAGCGATACTGTCTATAATGTCGGCATGATTCCCCGTTTTGGCTGCATGAGCCGGTTTTATCTCAATGTGAACCCATTTGGTGCTCTAAAGGCAGTACCGGTAGCGCTTGGCCTGCTCCGGCATGGGCGCCTGCAGCTCAAATCCAAGACACTGAAACCACAGGCAAAACACCAGCTCCAAACGATTCTAGACAAGGCAAAGGCATTTGGAGGCGCATCATGAAATATTATAGTTACTTCCCTGGCTGCTGTATGCACGATGACAGCCCGATGTACGACACGTCGGCCAGAGCTGTCGCCCAAGTTTTGGATATGGAACTCATCGAGCTTGATGACTGGAATTGTTGTGGTTCCACACCCTACACAGTTGTTGACGAATTGTCTGCCTTTTGCTGCTGCGCCCGCAACTTGGCACTGGCTGAAAAAAGAGGCTTTGACCTGGTGGCAGCCTGTAGCGACTGCTACCTCATACTTAATAGGACCGACCAGCACTTCAAGGAATACCCGGAGATAAAAACCAGAATAAACGAAGCCCTCGCCGCTGGTGGGCTGGAATATCATGGGACTGTCAGGGTACGACATATCCTCGATGTCTTTGCCAATGATGTCAGCAGTGAGGACATCAAAGCCAAGGTCAAAGTGGACCTCGGTGGGTTGAAAGTAGCTCCTTATTATGGCTGCCAGGTAGTGCGGCCGACACCTAACTTCGATGATCCAGAATATCCTCAATCACTGGAGCACCTGATAGAAGGCTTAGGAGCCGAAGCTGTACCCTATCCGTTGAAAACTCGCTGCTGTGGTGGTTCCCTGATACTATCCGAAGAGAGTATAGCGCTAGGATTAATGCACAAGCTACTCGATAACGCGTTAAGCAACGGCACCGAGTGCATTGTGACCGTATGCCCATTCTGCCAACTAAATCTGGATGCTTACCAAAGCATGGTCAACAGGAAGTTCAAGACAAATTTCAACCTGCCTATTTTGTTCTTCACCCAGCTCATGGGTATAGCCTTTGGAATCGAGAGCAAAGCTGTAGGTCTGAAATATAACATAGTTCCAGCCGATAAAGTATTAGCCTCATATGTCAGAAAATGATAAGGAGGAGCGAATGGAGCCGAAAATAGGTGTCTATATCTGCCACTGCGGAGCCAATATCGCCGCCACAGTTGATGTCGAGAAAGTAACTGAGTCCGCCAAAAGCTTACCATCGGTATTTGTGGCCAGAGATTACAAATTCGTGTGCTCGGACCCAGGACAAGAGCTGATAAAGAATGACATCAAAGAACTGGGACTTAACCGCATTGTGGTGGCCTCATGTTCACCAAGATTGCATGAACAAACTTTCAGACGAACATTAGCCAGTGCCGGTCTGAATCCATACCTTTTCGAGATGGCAAATATCCGTGAGCACTGCTCCTGGGTACATGAGGACGGTGGAAGAGCAACTGAGAAAGCCAAGGCGCTTGTCAGCGCTGCAGTAAGGCGAGTTGCTCACCACATACCACTGGAAACTAAAGAAGTTCCGTTTAATCCTAACACGTTGGTAGTCGGCGGAGGCATTGCTGGTATACAGGCAGCGCTGGAGATCGCCGACTCGGGCCATAAAGTCTATCTGGTAGAGCGGGAACCTTCGATCGGCGGCCACATGGCTCAACTCGATAAAACCTTTCCCACCTTAGACTGTTCCGCCTGAATACTCACACCTAAGATGGCCTCGGTGAGGTCACACGAAAACATCGAGATGATGACTTATAGCGAAGTCATGGAAGTTTCAGGCTATGTGGGTAACTTCAAGGTCAAGATTAGAAAGAAGCCACGCTACATAGACGAAAGCAAATGCACCGGCTGTGGCACCTGCCAGGATAAATGCCCCATGAAAGCAGACAGCGAATTCGATTTTGGGATTGGCACAAGAAAGGTAATATATACACCATTCCCGCAGGCGGTACCAAATATCCCGATAATTGACCGAGAGCGTTGCACCTATTTCCTCAAAGGCAAGTGTAGAGCCTGCGAGAAATTTTGCGAGGCCAAGGCAATTGACTTCGAGCAGACAGAGAAGATAATCGACCTGGATGTGGGCTCGATCATCGTTGCTACAGGCTTCGATTCCTTTGATCCCTCCCCAATGTCTCAATTCGGTTATGGACGATACGATGACGTTATCACCGGCTTCCAGTTCGAGAGAATGAGCAGTGCTTCGGGACCCACCGGAGGTAAGATATTGCTCAAAGACGGCTCAGAGCCACGAAGCATAGCCATACTGCACTGCATTGGCAGCCGCGACCTCAACTATCACGAATATTGCTCTCGTGTCTGCTGCATGTATTCGCTCAAGTTCGCTCACCTAATTAGGGAAAAAATCCACGACGCCGAAATCTATGACCTTTACATTGACCTCCGCTGCTTCGGCAAAGGCTACGAGGAATTCTACAACCGCCTTCAGGAGGAGGGGGTCAACTTCATCAGGGGCCGTGCTGGAGAGGTTACCGATGTAGCCGAAACTCCCGAAGAAAAGGGAAGACTCGTGGTTCTCTGTGAAGACACCTTAATCGGTCGGCAACGGCGCCTTCCCGTTGACATGGTAATTCTGAGCAATGCCTTGGAGCCTCGTTCTGATGCCAAAGAGGTAGCCAAGCTCTTTTCTATCAGCCGAAGCAGAGATGGCTTCTTCCTGGAGAAGCATCCCAAGCTTGACCCCGTGGCCACAACAACAGATGGCGTTTTCGTCACCGGTTGCTGTCAGGGACCAAAAGACATTCCCGACACCGTAGCCCAGGCCTCAGCCGCCGCCGCCCGTGTCATGGCCATGATATGCAAAGGCAGTGTTGAGATTGAGGCAGCTACTGCGGTTATCGAAGAGGAGTTCTGTTCCGGATGCAAGACTTGCATTTCGCTCTGCCCTTATAATGCGATTTCCTTCAACGAGGATAAGAAAGTATCTATTATCAACGAAGCTCTATGCAAAGGTTGCGGCACCTGTACTGCCGCCTGCCCCAGCGGAGCTATCACCAGCCGACATTTCACCGTTAAGCAGATTATGGCACAGCTGGAAGGAGTGATGATATGAGCTACGAGCCAAAGATAGTCGGATTCTTATGCAATTGGTGCTCTTATGCAGCCGCCGATTTGGCAGGCACCTCCCGGAAAAAATATGCGCCTAATGTACGCGTAATCCGAGTTATGTGCAGCGGTCGTGTCGAGCCCACCTTTATCCTCAAAGCTTTCCAGTTGGGTGCAGACGGTGTGCTCGTATGCGGCTGACATCCCGGCGAATGTCATTACCTGGAAGGTAATGTAAAGGAAGCCCGCAGGATACCCTTGCTCAAGAAAATGCTAGGTCAACTCGGCATCGAAGAGGAGCGGCTTAGGCTGGACTGGGTCTCAGCCTCAGAAGGCGACCGCTTTGCTTCCATTGTCGATGATATGACTGATCAAATAAGAAAGCTTGGCCCTTTTAGCCAAAATGGCTGACGTTTCTTTCTAGCCCAACGGTTTTTAGTTTCAAATAGTATCCTCCTTTTAGCCTGAGGCTCTAGCCTCAACTAGTTTGGCATCGTTTCGCTCAGAATAACAAAGGGCCAAAGCCAAACCGTTTCCTTTTAAAAAAACTTGCGTAAAACTACCTAAAAAACTTGCCTGAAACAGGCAAAATCCCCGTGTTTCCGCTTGCAAGGAATTCCCAATATGTTGTATCATATTGCGATTTCCAAACTCGAGAGAAAGGAAGGATTCGTTATGGAAGCAGTAGTACCCTTGAAAGAAACCACCGATATCATTTTAGAGGAGGGGGGCAACCCCCTTGAATTATGTTATCAATGTGGTCTATGCACCGGCGTCTGTCCCTGGAACATGGTAAGAGACTTCACTCTGCGCAAGTTGATTCATAAGACGCAGATGGGCCTGATTGATTTCGAAGATGAAGACCTGTGGAGATGCACCAACTGCTACGCTTGCGTCAAGCGGTGTCCTCGTGGTGTGGAAGTGCCACACATCATGAGGGCTATGCGCAGAGTCATTATGGAGGTGGGCGCAGGCAAAGCCCCCGAATCGTTCCGTATTACAGTTAAAAACATCGCCAGTGTGGGCAACCCGCTCGGCGAACCACCAGAGAAGCGAATAGATTGGGCAAAATTCCTTGGGGTTAAGACCTTCACTAAAGGAACCGAGTATCTATACTTCCCCTGCTGTTACCAGGCCTACGACCTCGCTATCCAGAGAGTGCTCCGGGCAGCAGTCTATATCATGAACAAAGCCAATGTAGACTTCGGTATCTCAGATAGCAGGGTAGTCTGCTGCGGCGAAAGTGTACGCAACGGAGGTGCCCAAAGCTTATGGAATAACTTGGCTCAGACTAATATTAAGACCTTTGCCGAACTTGGGGTTAAAAAGATTGTGGTCACCTCCCCACACTGCTATCTTGCTTTCAAGAATGACTACCCCGAGCTCGGAGGCAATTTCGAGGTAATTCATATTATGCAATTATTGGCCGAGCTGATTAAGGACGGAAAATTGAAGTTCACAAAACCAGTGAACAAAAAGGTTACTTTGCATGACACCTGCTGTGTCGGACGCAGAGAGGGCATGTATGATGAACCCAGGTTGGTTCTAAACAGTATCCCCGGCCTGGAACTGGTCGAGATGAGGGATTCTCGTGAGTATTCCCTATGTTGTGGCGGTGGTTGTATGGGAAGAATCTGGATGGAAACCAAAAAGGGAGAGAGGTTTTCTGACATCAGACTGGAGCAAGCTCTCGAGACGGGAGCCAACACCTTAGCCATCTACTGCCCTTACTGCATGCTCAATTTCGATGATACTGTACTGGTCATGGACAAGGCTGGCGAAATCGAAATCAAAGATGTTTTAGAGCTGGCCTCAGAGGCATTGGAATAATCAAAAGGAGGAAAGAATGGCGAAACCCAAGATAGGTGTATATGTTTGCCACTGCGGGTCTAATATCGCCGGTACCATTGATGTACCGCAGGTAGTCGAGTTTGCTAAGGGGCTGCCGGCGGTAGCAATTGCCCGCGAATACAAATTTATGTGTTCTGACCCGGGACAGAGCATGATTAAGGATGACATTAATAACTTAAAGCTTAACCGGGTAGTGGTTGCCTCCTGTTCTCCACTACTGCACGAGCAAACCTTCCGCCGCGCAGTTCAAGAGGCCGGAATCAATCCCTATCTCTTCGAGATGGCAAATATCAGAGAACACTGCTCCTGGACCACCGAAGACCACGGAGAAGCCACCGAGAAAGCCAAAGCCCTGGTAAGCGCTGCAGTAAAACGCGTCTATTATCATCAGCCTTTAGAGACAAGAGAGGTTCCGGTCAATCCAAATACCTTAATTGTTGGTGGCGGCATCGCCGGGATTCAGGCTGCATTAGAAATCGCCGATGCCGGGCACAAAGTTTATCTGGTCGAGAAAGACCCGAGCATCGGTGGACACATGATTCAATTCGACAAAACCTTCCCCACCCTGGACTGCTCTGCCTGCATCCTCACCCCCAAGATGACCTCAGCAGGCTCTCATCATAACATCGAATTAATGACCCACAGTGAAGTCAAGGAAATCGCCGGTTTTATCGGCAACTTCAAAGCCAAGATTCGTAAAAAAGCTAGATTTGTTGATGAGTCCAAATGCAATGGCTGCGGTGTGTGCATGGAAAAATGTCCATGGAAAGCAGATAGCGAGTTTGACCTCGGATTAAGCCAGCGAAAAGCTATCTACACCCCATTCCCACAAGCAGTACCTAATATCCCCGTGATAGACAAGGAGAGCTGTGCCTATTTCCTCAAAGGCAAATGCCGTGCCTGCGAAAAGTTCTGCGAGAGAGAAGCCATTGACTTCGAGCAGCAGGATAAAATTGTCGAGATAGATGTAGGCAACATAATCATAGCCACCGGCTATGACCCGTTCGACCCCACCCCCATCATCAAGTACGGTTATGGTAAATTTCCTAACGTTGTCACCGGCCTCGAATTCGAGAGAATCTGTAATTCCGTAGGACCTACCGGTGGCAAAATCGTTCTTAAAGACGGTTCTGAGCCAAAGAGCATAGCTATCATCCACTGTGTCGGCAGCCGCGATGAAAATTACCATGAATACTGTTCTCGCGTCTGCTGTATGTATGCCCTCAAATAC
The DNA here is from genome assembly GCA_016875875.1 of Chloroflexota bacterium. Classification (NCBI taxonomy): domain Bacteria; kingdom Bacillati; phylum Chloroflexota; species Chloroflexota bacterium. The sequence continues at coordinate 93,258 of VGOP01000006.1, forward strand.
TCCCACCTTATAAAAGAAAAAACAAAAGCCGATGTCTATCAGATGTATATAGATATGCGCTGCTTTGGCAAGGGATACGAGGAATTCTATAAGCGACTATCTAAAGAAGGGGTTACTTTCATACGAGGCAAGCCAGCCGAGGTTAGTGATAGGGCAATGAGTGAAGAGGAGAAAGGAAAACTGATTGTCGTCGGCGAGGACAGTTTACTTGGAACCATTGTCAGAGTCCCGGTCGACATGGTTATCCTGTGCATAGCACTAGAAGCCCGTGCTGATGCCAAGAACGTTGCCCAGTTGTTCAGTATAAGCCAAGGGGCCGATGGCTTCTTTATAGAGAGACATCCCAAACTTGACCCGGTAGCAACTATGACTGAGGGTGTCTTTATCGCCGGCTGCTGCCAGAGTCCTAAAGACATACCTGACACCGTAGCCCAGGCCTCAGCCGCAGCTACTCGCGTCTTGGCCTTGATAAGCAAGGGGAAAGTTGAGCTAGAGGCAGCCGTCGCAGTAATTGATGAAGAGAAATGCTCTGGCTGCCGAATCTGCAATCTACTCTGTCCCTACAACGCTATTGACTTTATTGAAAAAGACGAGGTATCTCGAATTAACGAAGCTCTGTGTAAGGGTTGCGGTACTTGCGTCGCCGCCTGTCCTAGCGCAGCTATAACACATAAGCATTTTACCACTGAAGAAATTATGGCAGAAATCGAGGGGGTATTAGTATGAACAACTTCGAACCAAAAATCGTCGGCTTCTGTTGTAACTGGTGCTCCTACCGGGGAGCCGATTTAGCTGGCACTGCCAGAATGAAATGCTCTCCTAATGTCCGCATCATCAGAGTGATGTGCAGCGGCCGGGTGGAACCAACATTTGTTGCCAAAGCTTTCGAACTGGGAGCGGATGGCGTTCTGGTTTTAGGTTGCCATCCTGGTGATTGCCACTATGTCGAGGGCAACTATAAGACAATGCGGCGCATGCCATTGCTCAAGAAAATGCTAGGGCAGCTCGGCATTGAAGACGAGCGGGTGCGGCTCGACTGGGTATCAGCTTCCGAAGGGGACCGCTTCGTCTCAATAGTTGACGATATGACCACAAAGGTTAGAGCCTTAGGGCCCTTCAAAAAGAACTCCAAGGAGGCAAAACATGGCTAAGCTCAAAATTGCGCTCTACTGGGCAGCTAGTTGCGGTGGCTGTGAAATCGCTCAACTCCAGATTGGCGATAAAATCCTCAAGCTGGCCGAGGTTGCCGATATCGTTTTCTGGCCAGTTGCTATCGACGCCAAGTATAAAGACGTCGAAGCTATGCCAGAAAAGAGCATAGATGTCTGCCTGTTTAACGGAGGCATCAGGAATTCCGAACAGGAACACCTAGCAAAAATGCTGCGCGAAAAATCCAAAGTGATGATTGCCTATGGCGCTTGTGCTTCTGAAGGTGGCATTCCCGGACTAGCGAATCTGTTCAACCGGGAACTGATTTTCCAGAGGGTCTACCTTGAAACACCGTCGACAGATAATAAAGACAAAGTATTCCCCCAGCCGAAATACAAGGTGCCTGAAGGTGAACTTAACATACCCGAGTTCTACGACACAGTCAGGACCCTCGCTCAGACAGTGGATGTAGACTATACCATCCCCGGTTGCCCACCAGAAGCCAGGACAACTTGGCTGGCTTTGGAAGCCTTGATTGAAGGTAAATTGCCTCCAAAAGGGACGGTGATCACTCACAATGCCAAAGCAGTATGCGATGATTGCCCTCGGAAGAGGGATGTGAAAAAGGTCAAGAAATTCTACAGAACTTTCGAAATCATACCGGAACCGGAAATCTGCTTGCTTGAGCAGGGCCTCCTGTGTGCCGGCATCGCCACCCGTGGTGGCTGTGAGGCTCCCTGCCCACAGGCCAATATGCCGTGCACCGGCTGCTATGGACCAGTGGACGGAGTGATCGACCAAGGGGCACATTTTTTGAGCGGAGTGTCTTCAGTGATTGACTCCAATGACCCAACCGAAATCGACAAAATCATTGCCGGTATTCATGACCCGGTGGGCATCTTCTATCGCTACAGCTTAGCTGATTCGCTACTAAGGAGGGCAAGAATAAAATGAAGAAAATAACCATAGACCCTATAACCAGGCTTGAAGGCCATGGCAAAATAGAGATATTTCTCAACGACGCTGGAGAGGTGGAAAATACCTACTTCCAGGTCCCGGAACTCAGAGGCTTTGAGAAGTTCTCTGAAGGGCGGCTGGCTGAGGACATGCCTCAGATAACCCAGAGAATCTGTGGCGTCTGTCCTGAAGCTCACCACATGGCATCAGCAAAATGTCTGGATGACCTGTTCCATGTTGACCCACCAAGCCCAGCCAAGAAGCTTCGCGAACTCTTTTATAGCTCCTTCTATGTCACTGACCACACCACCCATTTCTACATCCTGGCTGGTCCCGACTTCGTCATGGGACCAGAGGCTCCTGTGGCCGAGCGCAACATCCTGGGAGTTATCGCCAAAGTCGGCCTGGAACTAGGTGGAGCCGTGATTAATACACGAATGAAAAATCACCACATCATCCACATGCTCGGCGGTAGAGCCGTGCATCCTGTCTTCGGCCTGCCCGGTGGTGTCAGCAAGGGGCTTAATGAGGAGGAGAGAAAGGAAGTCGAGCAAATAGCCAAGGACTCCGTTGAATTTGCCAAATTATCCCTCAAAGTATTTGATGATATTGTCCTCAAGAACAAAGAGTACCTGGATATGGTCCTCAGTGACGCCTATACTCACCGCACCTACTACATGGGTCTGGTCGACGAAAAGAACAGAGTAAACTTCTATGATGGCAAAGTTAGAGTGGTTGACCCTGACGGCAAGGAATTTGTTAAATATGCACCCCGAGAATATCTCGACCATATCGCTGAACATGTAGAACCGTGGACTTATGTCAAGATGCCCTACCTCAAGAAGATCGGCTGGAAAGGGTTTGTCGACGGCAAGGACAGCGGCGTTTTCCGGTCAACTCCTCTTTCCCGACTCAATGCCGCCAATGGTATGGCAACTCCTCTGGCCCAGGCAGAGTACGAGAGATTCTACTCCACACTGGGCGGCAAGCCGGTCCATCAGACGTTGGCGACTCACTGGGCTCGACTTGTCGAGCTTCTATATGCTGCCGAAAGATTGCTTGAGCTCAGCAAAGACCCTGAGATTACCAGCCCCAACATCCGCACTATCCCCACAGCCACCCCAGATGAAGGCGTTGGCATAGTGGAAGCTCCCAGAGGCACCCTAACACATCATTATATTACTGATGAGAAAGGGATTATCAAGAAAGCGAACTTGATTGTGGCTACAGTCAATAATGCAGCGCCTATTAACATGTCCATCAAAAAAGCAGCCATGGCTCTCATAAAGCCCGGCAAGAAGATAACTGAAGGGCTGCTTAACCGCATTGAGATGGCCTGGCGCCCCTATGACCCCTGCTGGGGATGTGCCACCCACACTTTTCCGGGTCAGACGCCAATGGAGGTAACTATCTACAACAGCCAGGGAGAGGTAGTAGAAAGGTTAAGCCGTTAACCTCTGTGTATAGCAATTTAAAGAATAAGTGCATTTACATAAGTGGATGGGAAAACGAAGACACTAATATTGGGGATGGGCAATTCACTCCTCAGCGACGATGGAGTGGGCCTCTACGTTGCTGCTGAACTTAGAAAAAAACTGAATCAACCAGACATAACCGTTATGGAGACCGGCGTGGCCGGTCTCAGTCTTTTAGACCTGCTGGTTGGCTATGACAGAGCCATCATCATTGATGCCATTCAAACAATAGGCGGAAAAGCGGGGCAGATTTACCGCCTCGACCCAAAAGCGTTTGATACCGCCCTACACACGGCATCAGCTCACGGTATTGACTTTACTACCGCCCTTGAATTTGGTAAAAAATTCGGCCTTGCCCTACCACAGCAAATCGTCATCTTCGCCATCGAGGCTTTGGACATAAGCACATTCAGCGAAGAGTGCACACCCGAGATTAAACAGGCAATTCCCGCCTGTGTCGAAATGGTCCTCCAAGAACTAAAAATGGGGTGACAGCTTCTCAGCCATCACCCCATTTTCAAAAAGGAGGAAAAATTATCACCACTTTTCTTGAGATAATCTGGAGGTAAGCCAGGTACGCAAAGGTTCATCTAACATACCAACCCTGGATTCCAGCCAGCGGACGTCCCCGCTCTCCAGTGCAGCTTTTGCTTCCGGTGTTAGATTATAAGCCTTGAGAGCCTGATTAGGATTGTCCGCCAGTTTAGCCAAGAACTTAGTGTCATCTCTAGCTCTAGCTAACACCGATATGAGGGCATTAGTCTCCGCATCCAGATAGGCTGCTTGCTGAGGCTGCAATTGTGGCTTAGAAAACATACCTGCAAGCCAGGGCCTAGCAGCTACTGCTTCAGCAGCACGTTCCTTGCGAAGGTATATTAGCCAATATATACTACCTACAAACGTGCCGCCGACGATATTGCCCAGAGTAACTGGAAACAGATTACCGATAAGGCCAGCGACATTGAGATTAGCCACCTGGCTTGCAGTCACGCCAGCTACTTCAAGGACTTTGGCCTGTCCCGCCATAGCTATGCCCATTGGAATGAAGTACATGTTAGCTATGCTATGTTCAAAACCACAAGCCACAAATGCAGTTATAGGAAAAAGGATGGCGAATACCTTATCAATGGTGGAGCGAGCACCAAAACAAAGCCAGACAGCTAGACAGACAAGCGTATTGCACAGAATTCCACGAGCAAAAGCCGTCCAAAAAGCCAAGTTGACTTTGGCATTAGCTATTGATAAGGCATTGACACCCACTTTAAAACCATCCAGTGCCCAAAACTGACTATAAAAGACTACAAGCACTAAGAGCAGTGACCCAACAAGATTGGCGAAATAAACTATGCCCCAGTTTTTAAACAATTGAGACAGCCTTATCTTGCCACTGGCTCGACCAGCTACCATAAGCGCATTACCAGTGAACAGCTCGGCTCCAGCTAACACCACGAGAATAAGTCCTAGGCAGAACACAACTCCGCCGAGCAGCTTGGTCAGGCCAAAACCAACCTGGATATCAGTAGTAACCAGAGTGCAGAACATGGCTCCCAAACCAATAAAGAACCCCGCCAATATTCCTAGCAGCGAGATAGACCAGATATTGCCATTAGCTTTGGTTACTCCCACACCTTCCATTTTTACCGCCATCTCCGCCGGCGGTCTACAGTCAGTAGTGGCACAGATTTTCAGCTCTTCCAAGGCAGTCTGTAAGCGAGACACCTCCATAGTTGGAAGCTTCCCCACCTCCAGTCTTTGTATTTCCTTACCTGATGACTTTAAGTCTGCCATGATTCCATTCCTCCCCCTACCATTTCTCCTGAGACATTCGGTACCACAACCAGGTTGACAGACGCTTGTCCAGTTTCCCCACCCAACTCTCAATCTTCTGGATATCACCACTAGCTAGAGCTGCTTTCTCTTCCTGTGTCAATGTGTAATACTCCTTAAGTGCTTCGTGAGGATTATCTGCCAGACGGGACATGAATTCAGGCTCGTCGGCTGCTCTGGCCAGCACAGACAATACTGCCCACCTTCCGGTCAAGCCCTCTTTTGGGACAACTGTAGGTGCACTAATAAGTCTGTCAAGTGCTTCGGGGGTAGTTTCTTCGGTCTTTCTATGAACTTCCTTAGCCATTTTGACACCTCCTTCTTTATTTTGGTTTCCACCCTAAATGTAGCAACTATCAAAGTATCTCTCATCGGTCTTCAGCTCTAATTGCGATAGGGCTTTAGGTATGTACAAAAGTATCATGTTGGCCGAACAAGCAGTGCTGCTATTTGGAATCCTACGGATGCTCAAAACAAGTGTGCTTTGGCCATTAGTACTAGTTCTTTTAGGCTCCGCAATTGACACTGGGTTGACTTTATTTTAGAATGCAAGCCAAATAAAGAGGGGGGTGGACGGTGACAAACGCGGCGTGTTCGGCTATTACGTCAAGGGGGCAAGGCACAGGCTCGGGGTCAACTGCTTTGAAGGAATTGTCTGTCACCGCCCACTCGGTACCCTCCTCTATTAAGGCATCACACCTACAAGTTGAATTAAGTTAATGCCACCGAGTTTAACAATTAATTCCAGATTACCTTGCTCATATTTATTTGTTAATAGCAACTCCCTGGTTTCCAAGGTATTACAACTAGTCCAAACAGCTAAAATATGTCTCTAACAATTTATTTGGAAATCAGGCCGATAGGGAACACCCACCTTCCGAACTTGTCATTCAACACCACGGCTGCTGATCCATAGGCTGCTGCAGCACCACAGCACAGTCCTTCTATTCCTGCTACCACTGCTGGCAGAATACCAAAAAACACGGCTGCAAGCAGGAAGAACAGTATCGTCAAAGTGGCGAACACGAAGATGTGCATCACTGACATTCTAAAGGTGCCTATGGTCATATAACCGGTGAATATACCCCAGCATATGAACAACCAGGCAAGTCCGGAGCTCTCCATCTCTACTACACCAGTCCACTGCAACAGGAAGTAAAAACTCAGTCCTAGCCAGAACAAACCATATGAAGTGAATGCAGTCAGACCAAAGGTGTCACCACGACGAGCGTCTATTATGCCGGCAATAACCTGAGCCACACCCCCCCAGAAAAATCCGTATACCAGTGGCAGGGTACCTTCAATCAAACCGAGATTGTGTATCTGTAACAAAATAGTATTCAGGCCAAATCCAGCTAACCCTAAGGCACCTGGATTAGCCCACTTAACATCATTTTGAGTCATTACCTTTGCCATAAAAGTACCTCCTTTCTTAGAATTATCTTATATTGGTCGGAACCAGATACAGATTGGTCCGACCAGAAAAGACTCTAGATTCTCTCCTTAACCAGTATATCAACCACCGAGGGGTCAGCCAGAGTAGTGGTATCACCCAATTGCTCTACGTCACCAGCAGCAATCTTGGTCAATATTCTCCTCATAATCTTGCCGCTCCTGGTCTTGGGCAAAGCATCAGCAAATTGAATCTTGTCTGGTGTAGCTATGGGGCCAATCTCTTTGCGAACATGGGCTACCAGTTCTTTCTTAAGCTCTTCGGACTTTACCACGCTAGCTTTTAGAGTAACAAAAGCATATATGCCTTGCCCTTTTATCTCATGGGGCATGCCAACAACTGCAGATTCTGCCACCTTATCATGAGACACCAGAGCACTTTCGACCTCGGCCGTGCCTATGCGATGACCTGACACATTAATAACATCATCTATACGACCCATTAACCAGTAGAACCCGTCTTCGTCTACCCTAGCTCCGTCTCCTGTTGTATACACGCCAGGGAACCGAACAAAGTAAGTGTTCTTGAACCTCTCAGGGTCACCATAGACCCGCCGCATCAGACCCGGCCAAGGTTTTTTAATCACCAAGTAACCGCCCTCATTCACATCAGCAACGGAACCATCCTCCCTAAGCACGGCTGGCTCAACCCCAGGAAATGGTAACGTCGCTGACCCTGGCTTAAGTGGAGTAGAACCGGGTAAAGGAGTGATTAATACTCCGCCTGTTTCTGTTTGCCACCAGGTATCTACAATCGGACACTTACCTTTACCTATTACATTGTAGTACCAAATCCAAGCCTCGGGATTTATAGGTTCGCCCACTGTTCCTAAGAGACGCAAGGAGGTCAAATCATGCTTTTCAGGCCACTCATCTCCCTCCCTCATTATGGCCCGTAGAGCAGTGGGGGCAGTGTAGAAAATACTGACTTGGTACTTTTCGACAATGTCCCAGAACCTATCAGGATGGGGATAGTTTGGTACCCCTTCAAACATAAGGACCGTTGCTCCGTAAGACAAGGGGCCATAAACGATATATGAGTGCCCAGTCACCCAACCAATGTCGGCTGTGCACCAGAAAGTGTCTTCTTCCTTCATGTCAAAAATCCACTTAAAGGTCTGATAGCAGTACAATAGGTAACCTGCCTGAGTATGGAGAACGCCTTTCGGTTTCCCGGTGCTACCACTGGTGTACAAGATAAACAGAGGGTCTTCAGCATCCATAACCTCAGGCTCACAGTGTGCTTTAACGCCATCAGCAGCCATCTCGTTATCCCACCAATAGTCACGCCCTTCTTTCATGGCTACTTCAATATTAGCCCTCTTGACCACTATTACATCTTTTACGTCAGGGCAGGCCGCAAGGGCTTCATCAGCATTGTCTTTACTCCGGATAATCTTACCGCCACGATAGTAACCATCTACACAAATGAGTACCGTAGACCCGCAGTCCAGCATCCTATCCTTCAAGGCGTCAGCGCTAAAACCACCAAACACAACACTATGAATAGCACCGATCCTGGTACAGGCCAACATAGCAATCGGTAATTCGACAATCATAGGTAGATAAATAGATACCCTATCTCCCTTTTTAACGCCATGTTTTTTGAGCACATTAGCAAATTTGCACACCTCTTGATACAGCTGTTGATAGGTGAGTATCTTGCTGTCACCAATGTCACCTTCCCAAATCAGTGCTGCCTTATTTCTTCTCCATGTCCTAACATGCCTGTCCAAGCAATTTTGACAAACATTGAGTTTGCCGCCCACAAACCATTCGTGCTTGCCCTCTTTGAAATCATCAACAAGCACCTTATCCCATTTCTTGTACCAATCCAGCTGCTCTGCCATCTCTCCCCAGAATCCCTCGGGGTCGTTAATGGACCATTGATAGACGTCTTTATACTCGACCAGATTCCTTATGTAAGCCTTTTCACTGACTTCCCTTGGAGGATTAAAAACTCTTTTCTCCCCCATCATTGAGGTGATTGTTTTAATATCTGCCATTGCTAAACTCCTTTCTAGACTTGGGCATTTTCAATTACCTGATCTACACCTGAGAAGTGACACCCAATAACTGAGCATATGCCTGGCGCAGTCTAGTTGCTACCACACGTGCAATCCCCCTGGAGACTCTGCAGCCTATCTCAGGCTTGGTGATGCACAAAGCGGATAACTCTTGCCCATCAAAGGTCAACACCTTTGTACTCTCTAAAGCTTTTACCGTAGCCGTGCAAATATATGGGTCGAGCATAGCTGACCAACCGAATGCCTCGTAATCAGTTACCGCTTGAACCTGGCGTTGGGCAAGTGGCCCAACTTCCAGAATAATCCCTACCGTGCCGTTTTCAATCACGTAGAGTTTTTGCTCCTTGCAACCCTGCTTGCAGATAATCGACCCAGCACCAAATTCTTCATGGTCGCACATTTTTTCCACTTCGCGAAGCTGCTTATCATCCAAAGTCCTGAACATTTCGCATTTTCTCAACACATCAAACTTCTTCATTTGTTCAACCTCCTAATTTCTATTTGCCTTTGCCGCAAGACACCAATTGCTCCTCAGCTGCTACCACAGCTATGTACTTTACCCTCAGCCACGGCAGCCGGAATCAGTCATAGACCTAGCTCCTGTGCGGTCAGAGCGCAACCTGAATACCCTCTGAGCGACACTGTAAAGACCACGCAAGCTCGAAAACAGAAAAAATGCTGTAAGACACAGGGCAATAGAAATCACAAAACCTACAACTGCAATAAAGTGCAAATTCATTGTTTCCATCTCCTTTACCACTTCTCCTGTGACAGTCTATACAACAGCCAGGTTGACAAACGCCTGTCTAGCTTGCCCACCCAACTCTCAATTTTCTGTATATCACCGCTGGCTAAAGCCGCTTTTTCTTCCTGAGTCAATGTGTAGTATTCCTTAAGGGCTACGTGAGGGTCATCTGCCAAGCGGGACATGAACTCAGGTTCATCAGCTGCCCGGACAAGCACAGATAGTATCGCCCATCTCCCAGCCAAGCCATCCTTCGGAACAACGGTAGGCGCTTTGATCAGCTCCTCCATTGCTTCGGTAGTTTCTTCGGTCTTCCCACGAACCATCTTATCCATTCCTGTCACTCCATTGGCTTTTGACTCGCTTTTCTGCTTTTACTGTAGCAATTAGCAATTGGGCTATCATCGGTCTTTAGCCCTAATTTCGATAGTACTTTGGCCTATGCCTCAACCAAGGCATTCGAAGCGTCTGACCATGTGATTATTGTTTCTTTCGGTTGATATACCTTATAATTGATATCAAACTGGCCGTGGGTTATAGAAAATGAAGACGAAGACCAGAATTTTAATCGCCGATGACCATCCACTGCTGCGCGAAGCACTGTGCCAAGTATTTTCCAATCAAAAAGACATGGAGATAGTTGGCCAAGCAAATAATGGTGAGGAGGCTATCAACCTAACTTCCCAATTGAAGCCAGATATTCTAGTTATGGATATTATGATGCCAAAGTTCGATGGTCTTGAAGCTAGCCGACAGATTAAGAAAATTGCTCCCAATACTGCCATATTAATTCTCACTGCCTACGATGACGACAATTATGTTCTTGGATTACTAGAGGCTGGAGCAACTGGTTACTTGATGAAGAGTGCTCGAGGACAAGACCTGGTAGAAGCCGTGCGAGCTATAAGAGCCGGCGAATCAGTACTTCACCCTAAAATCATTGAGAAGCTGCTCAAGCAAGCCATGGCTAAACCAGCAGAAACTGTAGACCGCAAAATAAAGGACCTTCTGAGCGACCGGGAGATGGAAATGCTGAAGCTGTTGGCTACCGGAATGAGCAACAAAGAGATAGCCGACAAACTATGTCTCAGCCTACGTACTGTCAAGGCTCACATGTCCAATATTTTCACCAAGATGAATGTCGCTTCGCGAAGTGAAGCTCTCGTTGAGGCCCTTAGAACAGGACTTCTTACCTTAAAAGATATCAAACAAGAAGCTACTCCAGAAGATTAGAATAGGCTAATGCTTGAATTAGTATCCGTACGCATAAATAGATGAGGAGAAACATTCGCAGCAATGTCAGATAGATGGCGAATTTTCCACATCTGTTTGCTAACCCTCTTTTTCTTAGTTCTAACTCTATCTCATTACCACGAGCTTCTGGCCGGGATACCTATAGTAGGCGAGGTATCTATTACTTCGTCCCTTGGTTTATCAAGGCATGTCATAGAGCGATTCATTTACATCGTACTCGTAATCTATGCTGGCTGGTCACTGGGAATAATGTTCGGCATTGCTACATTGTTGGCCTCTGCTATCGCTATGCTACCTTGGGCACTATTTATATCCACTAATCCCATAGACGCCATAACCGAGAGCATCGCTGCGCTTATTATCAGTGGCTTAAGCATTTCCCTAATTCAAATGCACCGCGGATGGTATCGGCAAAAACAAAGGCTGCGTGGAATCAAAGTGGCCTTAAGAACATCCCAACAAAACTACGAGGAGCTTTTTACTAATGCCAGTGATGCCATCTGGGTTCATGACCTTAACGGCAAGATAATTATGGCCAATAAAGCCTGCGAAACAGTCAGTGGCTATTCCCCAGATGACGCAATAGGCAAAAATGTTTCCGAATTTATGTCCCCCGATGCGCTCAGTATAGCCAGAGGAATCAAAATTAAGCTCATGAAGGGCCAAGCCATAGACCAGCGCTACGACCAAAGATTAATCAAAAAAGATGACTCAGAAGCTATTGTAGAATTGTTTACCCGTCTAATCAGAGATGATGACGGCAAGCCCATCGCCTTTCAGAATATCGCTCGTGATGTGACTGAGGAAAGAAGACTGCGGGACAATCTCCGATTTCAAATTCACAAAACTCTCATGGCACAGGAAGAAGAGCGAAAACGCATTGCTCGGGAACTCCATGATGATATTGCCCAATCTATATTGTTATTGTCACGCCAACTGGATATCCTTATATCCGGAGGTGCCCAGAATAGGCTGCCAAAAGCTTCAGTAGGCGAGCTAGAGTATATACAAAACATAGCCAACGAGACCTACAAAGGTCTGCAGCGCTACGCACGTGACCTGAGACCAAGCATTTTGGACCAGATGGGACTAGTGGCAGCATTGAATTGGCTGGCTGAGGAACTTAGTAAAGAACTGGGGACCAAAACTACGGTGAAAGCGGATAAATTGCCCCTACTCGCCTCAGAAACAGAGCTAGCCATGTTTCGCATTGCGCAAGAGGCATTGAACAACGTTCGGAAGCATGCTCAAGCTTCCGAGGTCAACATTACAGTGAAAACTGATTCGAACAATATAAAGATGGCTATCACAGACAACGGCAAGGGCTTCTCGACACCCAGATTGACCGGGGATCTGGCAAGAGAGGGAAAACTCGGCGTCTTGGGCATGGAAGAGCGAGCACGTCTTATCGGAGGTGAGTTACACATAAAATCCGGGCCAGGCAAAGGTACAACTGTAATCGCCAAAGCACCTATTTAAATTTGATAAAGAGGTTCATCATGCCATATTCTGAAACGCAGTTTCTTTTGCTTATATCACCTTAATTTGTACCACCTCTGGTAAAATCAGGACAAGAAATGAGATTGCCAAACACTCCGCAAGCTAAACTAATTATTGACCAGGCTCTAGCCGAAGACCTCAGTTGGGGAGATGTGACTACAGAGGCATTGGTACCCGAAACACAGCAGGGCAAGGCATCGATAATAGCCAAAGCAAGAGGAATCATAGCTGGAACCGATATAGCCAGACAGGTTTTTCTTAAAGTTGACCCGAAATTAAAGATAAATATTCTTATCAAGGACGGTACTGAAGTTAAGCCCAGCGATGTGATAGCCAGAATAGAAGGCAAAACATCAAACATATTGAAAGCCGAGCGGGTCGCCCTAAACTTCCTGCAACGTCTCAGCGGAATTGCCTCAGAAACAGCCCGTTATGTCGAAGCCGTAAAGGGGCTGCCTGTTAACATCACCGATACTAGGAAGACTACACCGGGATTAAGAACATTGGAAAAGTACGCTGTGCAAATCGGCGGCGGTAAAAACCATCGCATGCATCTAGGAGACGGCATTCTTATTAAGGACAACCACTTGGCAGCACTCCGTAACCAAGGGCTGAGCATAGAGGAAATTATAGCCAGAGCCCGCCAAAATGCTCCTCCGAAGCTGAAAATCGAGGTTGAAGTCAAAACTCAAAAGGAAGCTGTCGAAGCTGCTGCAGCCGGAGCCGATGTTATAATGCTTGATAATATGGAACTTGAAGATATGCGTCAGGCTGTACAACTAATCAAAGGCCGTGCCCTAATCGAAGCTTCCGGAGGCATTAATCTGGAAAGAGTTAGAGCCGTTGCTGAAACCGGCGTTGACCTTATATCAATAGGAGCCCTCACTCACTCTCCGAAAGTCTTAGATATCAGCCTGGAATTAGATTAAATCCTAGTTGGCGCCAGACCATGTCCCTTGAGCAAAGGAATATCACCCAAAATCGCTTCGGTGTCACCATCAGCAACTACTTTTCCTTCATCCATCACCATAGTCCGATGGCACAGAGCACTTACCAATTCCAGGTCATGAGTGGCGATGATTTTGGTCATAGGAAGCTGCTTCAGCAAAGCAATCAAAGACCATTTGCTTCGCGGGTCGAGGTTGCTAGTAGGTTCATCAATAACCAGAACCTCAGGGTCTAAGGACAAAACAGTGGCAATGGCAATACGTTTTTTCTCGCCAAAGCTAAGATGATGAGGTGAACGCTGTTCATAACCACACATTCCAACCCACTCCAGAGCTCGAATCACACGCTGTCCAACTTCGGCCTCGGAGTAATCCATGTTTATAGGGCCAAAGGCAACATCATCAAAGACGCTCAATGAGAAAAGCTGGTCCTCAGGATCCTGAAATACCAGGCCAACTCTTTTCCTTATTTCTTTCAAATTATTATCCTCCATAGCTAAGCCGCAAATCTTCACAGAGCTATTGCCACGGAGGATTCCATTTAGATGAAGTAAAAGCGTTGATTTCCCAGCTCCATTGGGGCCAATCACCGCCACATTCTCACCAGGACAGACGACAAAGTCAACATTTTTCAATCCCTTATGTCCATCAGGATAATTAAAGGAAAGGTTTTTGATTTCTATGACTTTATCCATAGCCTACCAAATCTACCACGAGATAATAAATGGGAAAATGAGCATAAGACAAAAGATGGCGCTAAAATAAGCATCAGCCGGTCTGAGGCTCAAATTTTGCAGCGTGCGAATCTGGCCATCAAAACCTCTGGACAACATAGCGGCATAAATCCTTTCGCCCCGCTCATAGCTCCTGATAAACAAGGTTCCGACCATGCTACCGATGGCCTTCAGTTGATGCAGCCGTTTGCCACCGAAATTTCTACTATCGCGCGCTTGCTGCATCCGCATCACCTCATCCGCCAAAACAAAAATGTAGCGATACATGAAAGAAAGTATCAATATCATCACAAGAGGCATACCTAATTGCCTCAAGCCTTTTAACAAGTCGGCAAGCCTTGTTGTCGATGGCAGCAAAATCAGAGCTAAAATACAGAGCCAGGCTTTTACCACCACATTCGCCAGAATAAACAAGCCATTGTAAGTTACTGAGACGTGCCATAGCCAGATATTATAGCTGCCAGCTATCTCCCCTTCTTTAAAAAAGGGGATAAAGACAGCGATCAGCAAAACGAAGGGGAAAATAACCAGAGATCTTTTAAGAACGTAAAGCGGCGGTAACTTGGAAAGGATTAGCAAAGCAACTATGATACAGAAGTAGAAAGCAAAAACTCGCCAGTTGCTTGCCGGTGTCAACACCACGGTCAGTATAAAAGCCAGGTTGGCAATGAGCTTAGTCCGCGGGTCAAGCCTGTGGATAAAGCTGTCCAGGTCACTATATTCGTCAATAAAGCTATGCTTCACCTTTTGCCCTCAATAATCTGGCTAATCCATAACCGATGCCGAAAAGGATAAGAGTACCCACTATGCCAGCCAGAATTGTAGCTAAAGCTTCATTCGTCACACAGGGTATCACATAGTCAGGCAAAATTTTGAAGAAAGGTTCAAGAGCTGCACCAATAAAGCCCTTATCCTCAGCCACCCTTTCTAAACCATCTGGCGACGAAGAAGCCAAGGGAGACGATATCGCCAGCAACAAAGCTAAAATCAGAGCTCCATACCACCATTTGAATTTCATCTCTGATTTCACTCCCATCAAGCCTTCTGTAGTTCCAACAGGTCAGCCCTAGTAGCTAACACCAAAGAGAGCACTGCTGCAGTTATCAAACCCTCACCAATACCAATGATAGCATGCATACCTGCCATCGCCGGCAAGGCTATACCCAAGGGCACGGTACCCGATATCGCCAACTCAACCGCACAAGCACCCGATGCAATTACCACTGTAAACCAGGCAGCCACACCACTGCCGACCATCATGCCTAATTTGCGCTTACGGAAAAGCGGAGCAATACCTCTATAGAGATAATACCCTATAAAGCAAGGAACAACACCCATATTGGCAACATTAGCCCCTAAAGCGAGAAGTCCACCATCCTGAAAAATCAAGCTTTGCACAATGAGCACACAGGCCATTATAAGCACCCCCGCCCAAGGACCTAAAAGGATAGCAGCTAAAGCAGCTCCGATAAGATGCCCAGAAGTACCCCCAGCCACAGGGAAATTCAACATCTGGGCAGCAAAGATAAAAGCCGCCAGCACTCCCATCAGAGGTATTTGCTTCTCACCCATCTTTTTGTTCGTCGCCTTTACCGCATAAGCAACACTGCCAGCAGCCATGGCAATTCCAGCCGCTGCTACCGGCGTACTAATAAAGCCATCTGGAATATGCATCGAAATCCCCCTAAACAAACACATTCAATTAAATGCAACTGCAACTAATTTCACCAAGCACCAAAAATAAAAATCATCCTAGCTACCTTGACACCTCGAACACAGACCAAAAACAGCCATATGTTTCAAATCAGCCTTAAACTGATACATATCGGTCAAAGTATTTTCCAAATGAGTCAGTGCCGACTCAGGCAAATCAATTAGTCTGCCGCACTTCTGGCACACAAGATGATGATGATGCCCTTTCTCCGCAGGATGGAAACGAACACACCCGTCTCCCAAGGCTATCTCTGTAACCAGCCCGAGTTCCTTCAACAAATCTAATGTCCGGTAAACCGTAGAAATATTGGCATAAGGATACCTGGCTTTAACCTGAGCATAAATCTCCTCAGCGCTAACATGCTTGTCAGCGCTATGCAACGCTTCGACCACCATCATCCGCTGCGGCGTCAGCCTATAGCCCATCCCTTTAAGCGCCTGACCACAACTCATATCTATAAAGTATAGCAACGGAAGATGAAAAATGCAAACAGTTGCATTAGCAACTAATTGAAACTCATGAAAGCTTGTCCTTGCTATTCAATGATATAGTAACCGGACCATCGTTATATATTTCCACCAGCATGTGTTGCTGAAATCTCCCCGTCTCCACTTTCAGCCCGGTATCGCGTACTCGGCCAATAAGAAAGTTAATCAAAGCTTCGGCCTGCTCCGGCGGTGCTGCTTCTTCAAAACTAGGTCGACGTCCCTTCCGCGTATCAGCCAAGAGGGTAAACTGGCTGATAATCAAAACTTCGCCTTTAGTTTCCAGCACCGAAAGATTGAACTTGCTTGCTTCGTCAGCAAAAACACGAAGGCTGGTCATCTTTTCAGCTAGATAAGCAGCGTCTCTCTCCGTGTCTCCCCGAGCTACACCAACGAGGACAACTAAACCCCGACCTATTTCTCCAACGACCTCACCATTCACACTTACAGATGCCTTGGTGACCCGCTGCACTAACGCCTTCAAAACGTCTCCAATCTCTTAACGAACTAGTAAAAGCCTACCTCGATATTTTACGAAAGCAGTCCGCCTAAGACAAATTGACACCTAAAATTTGATAGAGTACAATGGTTTTTGCATAAGACACTGAGGACCAAGCATGATAGAGATAGAGATGACGATTCACAGCATTCGGGTGAGCCCGATGAATTATGATCACGCAGTAATCCTGCTAAAAGAGAAGGCGTCAGACCGCTACCTGCCTATCTGGATCGGCCTAGCAGAGGCAAACGCTATATCAATAAAATTGCAGAATGTTGATTTAGCACGACCAATGACCCACGATCTTCTTAAAAATGCAATCTTCGCGCTGGAATCCACATCAGGAACCGTAGTAAGTAAAATTGTTGTAAATGACCTCCGTGCTGACACTTTCTATGCCCAGATTATTTTTGAAACTACCAATGGACCGAACCCGATCAGCGTAAAGCACCTCCCTGAAGGTAGTTCGCGTCGAGGACATGATAACGAACCATGGATATCTCTCACCTGGCAGGGAAAAGAGCACAAACTTAAAATAGCCAATGAGTTGCACGAATCAGGTGACAGATTCATCGAGGCGGTGAATGATGACGGCCTGATGTTTGTACTTCGCTTTGACAAAACAATTGAACGGTGGCTTCTTACCAAAATAAAGCTTGATTCCCGTCCCAGCGATGCAATCGCTTTAGCAGTAAGAGTAGCAGTACCTATATATGTTGAGGAAGCAGTCTTGGACAAGGCTGGCATCATGCTCGACCTAGAAACAGGCAAACCCATACCCATAGATAGAAGTGCTGATAAGCCAGGCGGTAAGGGTAAGGTTGACGAGCAAGAACTGAAGAAACTGTCAGCTTTCTACGATTTCATTAATACCCTTAACTTGGATGACATAGGGAAGCATAAATCATAAACAGACACACATATGCGCCATATTTACAAAGTCTGTTCAACGACTCGATAGGGATTTAGCTGAACTTCCCAGTCAAAGTACAGGGCAACAACATAGCTTTGTGTCTACCAAACACGGCGGTTGTTTATAAGAGCTACAAGGGGCTGGTACCTAGCTGATAAAACCAAACTAATGTAGTCCATCAACAATTTGTGGCATTGTCTTTTAGTACATATGAAAATTAGTCCTAAGGTCGATGACAGCTATTTCTCAACCTGCTAGATTAAGTGTATGGACAAAATTGTGCCAAGGCAAGAAGCAGTTTCACATAGCTTCTGAAGTCTTATAACTAAAAAGCCACAACATAACTAGAAAGCAGATTACAGAAATAGCAACATGACTTCAGTTCAAGAAAAGGCCTATTATATAGTGGCGCAGCCTAAGCCCGATAAACCGACATCAAAGGAATGGGTCCGCCCCCTGTGGTTCCTTTTCACCGTTGGCTGGTACGTGGCCCTGAGCGTTGTTCTCCCAACCTTATTAGGCCTCTGGCTCGACAGTCCCGAAAGGTTTGACAGCCACCCTCTATTCACACTCATCGGTTTCTTCCTAGGCACAGTAATTGCCTTTTACGGTCTGTACCAGATGCTACGCCAATTCTATAGGGAGCAAAAGGAGCAGGACAAGAGCAAAGAGTCGCAATAGTGAGATGAAATTAGGCTGTGGTTGCTCTACAAAAATCTTTGCCTTGGTGGCTATTGTTCTGCTGGCGCTTCTATTAACGGGATTTGTGGTTGGACCAATTGGCTCAAGTCTACTAGGCATTAAAGCTCCTAGTTTCCTGGCTGTGACCAAGCCTCAAGTTGAACTCCCATCAGAAGGCATATTTCATGTCAGCACCTTTACCATCACAAATACTCTTATAGCTTCCTGGCTTACCATGATTGTTTTGGCCGTCTTATTTTACGCCGCCACTCGCAAGATGAGATTGATACCGGGTGGGCTCCAGAACCTCGCTGAATTTATCATAGAAACACTCTTAAACTTCGTTAAAGGCGTAGCCGGAGACAAAAATGCTCGAAAACTCTTCCCGGTGGTAGCCACCATATTCCTTTATGTCCTGACTAATGCTTTTCTAGCTCTTCTACCCTTCTTTGGAACCGTAGGTATTACTGAGCACAATGGTACCTTTGTGCCTTTGCTCCGGGCGGCAAACACAGATATCAATTTACCTCTCTCTATCGCCCTCATTTCATTCTTGATCGTCGAATACTGGGGCTTGCGCAGTTTAGGGTTTTTCCGCTATCTCAACAGCTTTTTTAATGTTGGACAGTTACGTGACGGTTTCAAGAGCTTATTTAAAGGAAAATTTAGACCTGCCATCAGCGGTATAATGTTCGGCTTCATCAATATATTTGTAGGTTTGATAGAAGTACTCAGTCACATCATTCGGATAATCAGCTTCACCTTCCGTCTCTTTGGCAATATGACTGCCGGCGAGATATTGCTGCTGGTAGTGACTTTTCTGGTACCATTTGTAGTATCAATAATCTTCTACGGATTAGAATTACTTGTCGGCGTTGTTCAAGCATTGATTTTCGCCGGCTTAACGCTTGTATTTGGCGTTATCGCCATGGCTCCACATGAAGAGGAGCCGGAGCATGCAAATTAATAAAGGAGGAAACAAATGGACGCGGAAACTATGAAGATGTTAGCTGCAGGGCTAGCCGGAGGTCTGGGCATGATAGGCCCCGGTATCGGATTAGGGCTTATTGGCTTTGGTGCCATGCAGGCCATTGGGCGCAACCCCGAAGCCAGAGGCCCAATCCTGACGAATATGATTCTGATAGGTGCCTTTGCTGAAGCAATCGGAATCTACGCTTTGATCGTAGCCATTCTGCTGGCCCTAGTAGTCTAAAAAGGAGAGTTAAAAATGGAAGAGGGTGGATTGCCAGGTTTCATAGGTGGCCTTATCAGCGCAGCTATAACCATCGGGGTTGTAGTAGCTTTTAGCATGATTATCCTGGTCTTTATTCTGGCTCAAGCCTGAGTTATCAAGCTTGATTTTGCGCTTGGTGTCTAACTGATAGTAAAGGATAATCAATAAACTAACAGGTCAGGTGACGATATGGAAGGTATAGGGATTAACATACCGCTTTTAATAGCATTTGTCGTAAACTTCATTATTTTGTTTACCATATTGAGTATTGTTGCATACAAGCCGGTACTCAAGATGCTCGAGGCAAGACAAGCTAAAATAAGAGAAAGTATGGAACAAGCCGAAAAAATCAGGCAAGAAACGGCACGCAGCGAAGAGGAAATCAAAGCTCAACTGGAAAAAGCACGCAAAGAGGGACAGGGTGTCATAGCCCAGGCGACGCAAATTGGAGAAAGGTTAAAGGAAGAGGCCAAACAGGGTGCTCGCGAGGAAGCTGAGTCGCTGATTGCCAAAGCGCGCAGCGAAATACAACGGGAACGTGATAAAAGTATCGAGGAACTACGTGCCGAATTTGCTGATATCGCCATCCTCGCTGCAGAAAAGGTCATTAAAGAAACATTAGATAAAAAGAAACACCGCAAAATCATTGATCAAGTGCTCAAGGAAAGCACAACTTTTGAACAAAAAAAATAGAAGGCTTCGGTTAAATGCCAGTAACAACATCTGTTAAACGATACGCTCAAGCAGTCTTCGAGATTGCTCTGGAAGGCAATAAGCTGAAAGAGTGGCAATCTAACCTGACAAAGATTGCCAAACTTGTACAAGATGATGAATTTGTATCATTGGCGGAAAATCCTAAAATTCAGTTCGACCTGAAGACAAAGCTGGTACAAGAGAGATTAGGGAAAATAAATCCTATGGCCCTGAATCTAGTCTATCTCCTAATCTCCAAAGGAAAAATCAAAACAGCTAGTCAAATCTCAGAAGAATATAACCGCTTATTGAATGAGCACTATGGAATAATAAATGCGGAGGTTACCACAGCCATTCCGCTAGATAACATGGAAAGAGAAAGGCTTGGTCAAAACCTTGAAGCGCTGGTCGGAAAGAAAGTCAGCATGAACGTTCAAGTCAACCCAGATATTCTGGGTGGTTTCATTGCCAGAATAGACGATAGTCTTATTGACGGTAGCATCCGCCACAACCTAGAAATGTTAAAGAAGAGGTTGGCTGAAACCAGAAAATAACTGCCCATAAGGGGGTGAAAAATGACAACGGGTGGTCGAGACATAGTCTCTGTAATTAAAGAGCAAATCAAGCAATTTGGGTCTACCGTGGCCGTGGTAGACGTGGGAACAATAATCAGCGTCGGTGATGGCGTTGCTCGAATTCATGGGCTACGTGGTGCTAAATATAACGAACTTTTGGAATTCCCAAATGGGATTATGGGATTAGCACTTAATTTGGAAGAGGATAACGTCGCTACGGTTATTCTTGGCGATTTCAGTCATATTAAAGAAGGAGACGAGGTCCGCTCCACCGGAAGAGTAGTCGAGGTGCCTGTAGGTAACGAGCTTATCGGCCGCGTGGTCGACCCGCTTGGCAACCCCTTAGATGAGCAGGGATCGATTAAAACAACCAAGACACGGCCAGTGGAAAGGGTTGCGCCTAACGTCGTGATGAGGCAACGAGTAAACACGCCAGTATATACAGGTATAAAGGCGATAGATGCTTTGATTCCAATCGGGCGGGGGCAACGCGAGTTAATAATAGGCGACCGGTCCATAGGCAAATCAGCCATTGCTATCGATACCATCATCAACCAGAAAGGCGGCGACCTCATCTGCATTTACGTCGCTATCGGGCAAAAAACATCAAAAGTAGCACAAGTAATAGGCACGTTTCAGAAATATGGAGTCATGGAGCATACAATAGTCGTCGTTGCCAGTGCTTCTGACCCGGCGCCTTTGCAATACTTAGCCCCTTATTCCGGCTGTGCTATCGGCGAAGAATTCATGGAACAAGGAAAAGATGCGCTGGTTATCTATGACGACTTAACCAAGCATGCCTGGGCGTACCGGCAGCTATCCCTTATACTCAGGCGTCCGCCTGGCCGTGAGGCCTATCCCGGTGATGTTTTCTACCTTCACAGTCGACTTCTTGAAAGAGCTGCTAAGTTGGATGAAGAACATGGAGGCGGCTCACTCACCGCCCTCCCTATCATAGAAATCCAGGCCGGTGATTTAGCTGCTTATATTCCAACCAATGTTATCTCCATTACCGACGGGCAGATTTATCTTGAAACAGATATGTTTAATAGCGGTATCCGTCCGGCGTTAAACATTGGTCTATCGGTATCAAGAGTAGGCGGTAATGCTCAGACCAGAGCTATGAGACAGGTAGCTGGTAGATTAAGGATAGATATGGCCCAATATCGCGAGCTGGCCGCCTTCGCCCAATTCGGTACTGCTGATTTGGATAAAGCCACCCGGTCCCAACTAGAGCGCGGGCAACGTATCACCGAAGTATTGAAACAGCCCCAATACGTCCCGATGTCCTTAGATAAAGAGGTAACCATTCTGTATGCGGTCACGAACGGCTATCTGGACGATGTGCCCCTGGAAAAAATGGCTGCTGCGGAGCAGGGCTTCCATCGGTTTTTGGAAACGAATCACCCTGAGATAAATCAGCGTATCTTGACCGATAAGGAAATTAAACCAGAAACTGACGAGGCATTAAAATCAGCAATATCGGAGTTCAAGAAAAGCGCAGCTTACTAAAGGAAAACAATGATTAGTCCACGACTTCTTCGTCGACGTATTCGCAGTGTCCAGAGCACGGCTAAAATAACCAGGGCAATGGAAATGATTGCTACTGCTAAGATGAAGCGAGCCCAGGAACAAGCTCTGGCGGGACGTCCATACAGCAATAAAATTGGGCAGATAATCTCTGACCTAGCTGTTGAATCTGCAAAGACTGGGCCATTGCATCCCTTGTTATCGAAAAGAGATATAAAGAGAATAGCCATAGTACACATCACCACGGATAGAGGCTTATGCGGTGGGCTTAACGCTAATATGAATCGCTTAACCGCTAACTTTATTCTGGGACAGAGTGTGCCGGTTACACTTGTCACTATTGGACGCAAGGGGCGAGATTTCATGATGCGTTATAATTACGACGTCCGTGCCGAGTTCACGAAGATTAGTGATCGTCCTGCCTTACTGGAGACACTGCCCATTTCTCATATCGTTATCGACGACTACACCAGCGGCTATATAGACATGGTCTATCTAGCTTACACTCAATTCGTCAGTACGATGACGCAAAGGCCAACATTAGAACCGCTGCTTCCAGTAGAACCGGCGTCAATACCCAAGACAGAAACTACTGAATATATTTACGAACCGGACCCAATTTTTGTTCTGGGTGAGCTTCTGCCACGTTTTGTGGAAATGAAGGTTTACCATGCTATTCGAGAGGCTATTGCCAGTGAGCAATCGGCCCGAATGGTAGCTATGCGAAACGCCACCGATAATGCCAACGATGTTATTTCTGATCTCACTCTAACTTTAAACAAAGCACGCCAGGAGATGATTACCAAAGAACTCCTTGACATTACTGGAGGCGTCGAAGTCCTACACTAGGAGGTGAAACTTTGGCAAAAGGCAAAGTAGTTCAAGTAATCGGAACAGTAGTTGATGTAGAATTCCCTCAAGAAGCGTTACCAGCAATCTATAATGCCATCGAGATTAATCAAGATGGCGAGAAAATTGTTCTTGAAGTTCAACAACATGCAGGCAATAATTGGGTTCGCTGTCTGGCTTTATGTCCTACTGATGGGCTAGAAAGAGGCGCCGAGGCGGTTGACACTGGAGCATCGGTAACTGTGCCTGTAGGAAAAGCCACTCTAGGGCGATTGTTTAATGTCTTCGGTGAAACATTAGATAATCTTGGCCCCGTGAAAACCAAGGAAAGGCTTCCAATTCATCGTCCCCCACCCCCACTGGAAGATCAAGAAACAACAACTCAAATGCTGGAAACAGGTCTAAAGGTAATAGACTTGATTACTCCTTTTACTAGAGGTGGTAAAATCGGCGCTTACGGTGGCGCTGGAGTAGGCAAGACTGTCATCATAATGGAGCTGATTCATAACATTGCCACCGAGCACGGCGGCTTCTCCGTATTCGCCGGCGTGGGTGAAAGGTCAAGAGAAGGTAACGACCTTTGGCGAGAGATGAAAGAATCTGGTGTCATCGAAAAGACCATGATGGTCTTTGGTCAAATGAACGAACCTCCTGGAGTCCGAGCGCGAATTGGCTTGACTGGCGTAACTATGGCAGAATATTTCCGTGAAGCAGAAGGACAGGATGTACTTTTGTTCATCGACAACATTTACCGCCACATTCTGGCTAATATGGAGGTGTCAGCACTTCTTGGTCGCATGCCATCTGCTGTCGGCTACCAACCCACACTAGCCACTGATGTCGGCGAACTAGAAGAAAGAATCACGTCTACAAAGAGAGGTTCCATTACTTCATTCCAAGCCATATATGTGCCTGCTGATGACTATACAGACCCCGGAATCGTAACCACTTTCGGTCACCTTGACGGGGTAATTTCATTGGAACGCTCTATAGCCGAGCTTGGTATCTATCCTGCGGTCGACCCACTAACTTCGAATTCTCGTATTCTCGACCCACAAGTTGTCGGTGAAGAACATTATCAAGTTGCTCGCGGTGTACAACGGGTATTGCAACGCTACAAAGACCTTCAAGACGTAATTGCCATACTGGGGATGGAGGAATTGAGCGACGAGGATAAGCTTACCGTAGCCAGAGCCCGTCGTATTCAAAGATTCCTCTCCCAGCCTATGTTCGTTGCTGAGGCTTTCACTGGCACCGAAGGCAAATATGTTCCTATAAAAGAAACAGTACGCGGTTTCAAGGAAATTCTAGAAGGCAAACATGACCAGCTACCTGAAGCAGCTTTTTTCATGGTTGGGACCATTGACGAAGCAGTAGCCAAAGCCAAGAAACTTGAGGAAGGATAATGGCAACTCTAAGACTCGAAATCATAACGGCTGAGCGCCAGGTTTTTTCTGATTATGTAAATACGGTGGTCGCCCCAGGCGTTGAGGGAGAGCTAGGTATACTACCACACCATGCTCCTTTAATAACCATGCTCAAACCGGGAGAAGTACTAATTAGAAAAGATGGCGAGGAAACATACATGTCTGTTTCCGGTGGTTTCCTCGAAGTACGTCCCGATAAAATCTTAATCCTGGCCGATGCCTGTGAACGCGCCGAAGAAATCGATATTGAACGCGCCGAAGCGGCTAAACGTCGAGCTGAAGAAAGGCTCAAAACCCTTACACCGGAAGTAGACGTGGCACAAGTCCAAGCTGCTCTTCTTCGCTCTCTTGTACGTCTTAAGGTAGCTGAAAGGAGACGCCGAAAGTCGGCAGCAGGGCGATAATTATCCTTCAGCAAATCAGCAGGCGATTGTATATCGGAATTACAGGAGCTTTCAATTACCAAACCACTGACCTACGGTGTACCTGACAGGTCAACTATATTATCTCAAGCCTGACACGAATACCCTCTTTAGTCGCCACCACACGAAGCAGGGTTCGCATCGCCTCAGCAACACGGCCCTGCCTACCAATCACTCTCCCTTTATCATCTGGAGCAACTTCCAACTTCACCACCACCATATTCTTATCATCAGTTTCCTCAGTAACTCTTACATCATCAGGTGCGTTAACAATAGACTTGGCGATGTACTCTATTATCTCCTTCATTATGATGACTCCTCAGTAGTTGATTTGGTTTTGGCTGTGGTTTTCGTCTTTCTTGGTTTTGTTGCCCGTGTCTTCTTTGCAGCAGTTGGCTTAAACTTATCCATTACCCCCGCTTTAGACAGCAACCTTAATACAGTGTCTGTTGGCTTGGCACCATGCTTAAGCCACTTCAGCGCTTTTTCTTCATCAACAACAAATGTCTCCGGCTCAGTCAACGGATTATAATGTCCGATGATCTCGATAAAATCGCCATCTCTCGGTGACCTGTGATCAGCCACTACAACTCGGTATATAGGTTTATTTCTGGTGCCAACCCGCCGTAATCTTATCTTTACCATGAGCTACCCGTTTAGGTTAAGCCTCCTCGATAATTTTTACAGGCTATTATGCACCAAGTTACCATACCTGTCAACATGTCAGCACTTCCGATGTTGCCACCAGTGAACTCAGCCATTATAATCAAGGATGTGAAAATACAGCAGCTGCACGGTTGGCAAATAAGTATCGCCCAAGCTAAACAGATACAAACGGAGCTGGCTAGCCAAGTATCACGCAAAAGCGAGGCCATTAAACCTCGCTTTATCGCCGGTGTTGATATATCGGCACCAGACGCCAGAGGGATTGCTCGGGCTGCTGCGGTCATCCTCAACTACCCCGAACTTAAGGTGATTGAGGTCAAAACCGCAGAGGATAAACTCAATTTTCCTTATATACCCGGCCTCTTATCTTTCAGAGAGGCCCCGTTAGTATTGGCTGCTTGTCAAAAACTATCTACCGACCCCGACCTTATTCTAGCGGATGGCCAAGGAATTGCTCATCCCAGACGCTTTGGAATCGCCTCACACCTAGGTTTGCTCCTCGACATACCCACTATAGGCTGTGCCAAATCACGCCTGTGTGGCACCCATGCATCCACAACCGCTGAAGCCGGTGCTTACACTGAACTTACTGACAACGGCGAGATTATCGGAGTCGCTTTGCGAACTAAAGCTAATGTGAGCCCACTCTACGTTTCTATCGGTCATAAGATTGACCTCCCAACAGCCATCCATTGGGTAATGGAGTGCTGCCGCAACCAACGACTTCCTGAGCCTTCTCGATTGGCCCATATTGCTGCTAGCGGTAAACCAGTACCCATCCTTGATAATCAACAACAGAGATTATTTACCCAGCCTTCTGACTCAACCAATCCACATGCAGAATAGGAGTTGTGAATAATGCAGGAAGAAAAGGATAAACTAGAAGCTCTGCAACATCGAATCTCAGACATAATGGTGCGTCTTTGACATTCCAAACAAGGAAATGGAAATCGCCAAGTTAGAGGCTGAAACCACTAAGCCAGACTTCTGGCTAGATCCAGCTAAGGCACAGTCCACAATGCGTCGGCTAGTAGCTACTAAGGATATGGCCCAGACCTGGCGTCAGCTAGAGAAGAAAGTCACTGATCTTATTGACATGACAATCTTAGCCATCGAAGAAAATGAACAATCTCTTCGAGAAGAAACCCAGCGAGACATAGAGGAAATAACCTCTCAACTCGATGAACTGGAAACCAGATTGCTTTTGAGTGACGAATATGACACCAGAGATGCCATATTAGCTGTGCATGCTGGCGCTGGCGGCACCGAGTCCCAGGACTGGGCAGAAATGCTGTTTAGAATGTACATGCGCTGGGCAGAACAGCGCAAATACAAAACCGAAATACTAGATACCTCCAGTGGTGAGGAGGCTGGTATCAAGAGTGCCACTGTGGAAATTAAAGGGGATTATGCTTATGGCTATTTAAAATCAGAGCACGGGGTCCACCGTTTAGTTCGCCTGTCCCCATTCGATGCCGACCATGCCCGTCATACTTCGTTCGTCCTGGTCGAAGTCCTTCCCGAAGCTGAAGAGGAAATAGATATCAAGGTAAATCCTGAGGATTTGAAAATAGATACCTTCAGGTCAAGCGGACCAGGCGGACAGCACATGCAAAAAACAAGCAGTGCTGTTAGAATAACTCATCTACCTACTGGACTAGTAGTGGCCTGTCAAAGTCAACGTTCTCAGCGTCAGAACAAAGAGAGCGCCCTAAAGGTGCTTTATGCTCGCCTTCTTGAACTAAAGCGCGCTGAAAAGGAGAGGGAAAAGGCTAAATTCAAAGGCGAACGCATTGAAGCTGGCTGGGGTAACCAAATTAGAAGCTATGTCCTCCATCCCTACCGAATGGTCAAAGACCATCGCACTAATTACGAAACCAGTGATACCACCGCTGTCCTGGACGGAGAGCTTGATGATTTCATCACCGCCTATCTGCGTCACAAACTGGGAGAGGGAAAATGACTAAATGGTTCATTCCGCTAATCCTGGCTATTATTCTATTTATTACACCGACGATTACCTATTCCCAAGACGGAATCTCTCTACTAGACAGCACTGCTGAGATATATTTCCCCTCTGCCTTAGTCTTCAAAATCAAGACCACAAGCCAGAGCAATATCACTAAAATACGTCTTCACTATCAAGTTGATAGAATGAACTATGCTCAAGTTACTAGCGAAGCCTGGCCTGATTTCACGCCATCTCCAAAAGTGGGAACAGAATGGATATGGGATATGAGAAAAGCCAATCTGTTAGCCGGGGCCACAGTCAGATACTGGTGGACGATCGAAGATAAAACCGGGGATAGACTGATAACTCCCTCTAAGGTAATTCGCTTTGACGACCTCCGCTATTCCTGGCAAAAGTTAACTTCAGGGCAACTTAGCCTCTTCTGGTATAAAGGTAGTCAATCCTTTGCTGACGAACTGATGGCTGCTTGCAACCAGGCATTGGAAAGGCTGGCTAAAGACACCGGTGTCTATCCTGAAAGGCCTATAAGTATATTCATCTATGCCAGCACCAGAGACCTCCAGGGTGCCATGATTTTCCCACAAGAATGGACAGGCGGTGTCGCTTTTACTGAATACGGCCTTATCGCCATTGGTGTTCCTGCAAATGAACTGGATTGGGGGAAAAAGGCTTTAGCTCACGAGCTGGGCCACATGGTAACTCATCAGATAACTTTCAGTCCCTACGGAGCCGTTCTACCCACCTGGCTAGATGAAGGCTTAGCCATGCACGCCGAAGGCGAACCAGACCCCTATCTCCAGGCGTGGCTCAAAAAGGCAACCACTCAACAGAAACTCATTTCGGTACGCAGCCTATCCAGTCCATTTTCAGCCAAAACTGAAGAGGCCTATATCTCTTATGCTGAAAGTCAAAGCCTGGTCGAATTCCTCATCCAAAACTATGGCAAAGATAAAATGCTTCACCTTCTAAATTTATTAAAAGAAGGTAACTCTTGCGATGAAGCACTGACCGAGGTTTATGGGTTCGACCAGGATGGACTTGATGCACTATGGCGAAACTATATAACTAGCCACAAGCAATCGCAGCCTGGATTCCAGCATATCTCGCTGTGGGAGACCAGTCCAGAAACCTCCCTCTGGGATGAGACGCTGGGTAAACTGGTGACAGCAAACATACTAATAGAGGTGCCTTGATTGAAGGACTCTTTCACCGTTCATGACCTGCCGCTTTCTGAACGGCCTAGGGAGAGGCTCTTAAAGCTGGGCAGCGAAGCTCTGTCCAGCCAGGAGATTCTAGCCTTGATTCTGGGACGAGGAATTAAAGGCGAATCAGTAATTGTCACCGCACAGAAACTGCTGAGTAAATTCGGCAATCTTAAGAACCTCGCCTCTGCCTCTATGGAAGAACTAACTCAAATAAAAGGCATTGGTCCGGCCAAAGCCGCTCAGATCAAAGCCACCTTTGAGTTGAGCAAACGGCTGGAAGATTCCTCCAGCGAAGGCCCCAAAATCACGGTTAAATCTCCAGAGGATGCCATAAAAGCAGCCAGAAACCAGCTAAAGGGCAAGAAGAAAGAGCACTTCCTTGCACTCTGCTTGGACACTAGAAATCATCTGATAAACACGCATAGGGTCTCTATCGGCAGCCTTGACTGCAGCATCGTGCATCCACGTGAGGTATTCAAAGATGCCATCTCTTCCTGTGCTGCTTCAGTAATCTTCATGCACAATCACCCCTCTGGTGACCCTACCCCCTCCGAAGATGACATCAAGCTAACCAAGCGCCTTGTCGAAGCCGGTGAAATCCTGGGCATCGAAGTCCTCGACCACATAATCATCTGTGATAGAGACCATTTAAGCATGAAAGCGAAAAATCTATTTTGAGGCCCAAAAACAAATGAAACAAGCTTGGCATTTCACACTACTGGGTGCACTTCTTTGTGCTTTAGTTGCCTTACCATTCATCACTAACTGCCTGCCAGAGGAAACACCCACCCGAGAAAATGGAGTGCTCAACCTGTGGGACACCGGCCCGATAACAATTGACCCGGCGATATCCAGCGAGATGACTTCACACGCCTACGTTATGCAAATTTTTAACGGCCTGATCAGTCTTGGTGACGAGGCAAAGCCGGTGCCGGACATAGCCGAAAGCTGGCAAAGAAGCGATGATGGTAAAACCTACACTTTCTATTTGCGCAGAGGAGCAAAGTTCCACGATGGGAGAGAAGTTACCGCCCAGGACTTCAAATATTCCTGGGAAAGAGCCTGCCATCCTGAAACCGTCTCGCAAACAGCAGCTACATATTTAGGCGATATCGTCGGTGTGAAAGATGTACTGGAAGGCAAGACTATAGACATAAGCGGTGTCGAGATTATCGACGATTACACCCTAAAGATCACCATTGACGCTCCTAAGGCTTATTTTCTGGCCAAGCTAACCTACCCTACTGCCTTTGTTGTTGATAAAGCCAATGTAGAATCCGGCAAAAAATGGTGGCTCAAGCCAAACGGTACCGGCCCATTCAAGCTTAAGGAATGGAAAACAGACGATATATTAGTGCTGGAGCAAAACGAGCTTTACTACGGTCAGCCAGCCACTATCAAGAGAGTAGTCTTCCATCTACTAGCCGGTCTTCCAATGGCGATGTATGAAATGGGTGAAATCGACGTAGCCGAGGTCGACGAATATTACATCGATAGGGCAGCAGATGAACAGGGACCTTTCTACAAAGAACTGGCTGTATTCCCAGAGCTAAGCCTGTTCTATATAGGATTCAATACCCAGAAGCCACCTTTTGATGATGTCAACATCCGCCGGGCTTTTTGCCATGCCATAAATAAAGAACGGATCATCAAGCTAACTCTCAAAGGGATGATGACCAAAGCCGATGGTATTCTGCCGCTGAACATGCCCGGCTATAACGAAAATCTGGGGGGGCTTAGCTACGATATAGCTAAGTCAAAGGAACTCATCGCTAATTCAAAATATGGCAGTGCGGCCAACCTACCGCCTATTACGCTTACCACCTCTGGCTGGGGAGGCAATATACCGGAATATCTAGGTGCCATAATCCAAGACTGGCGAGAAAATCTTGGCGTGGAGGTAAGCGTAAGACAGCTTGAGCCAGAGATATTCTCCTACTTCTTAAAAGAGGAGGCTGATGAGATGTTTATTACTGGTTGGATTGCTGACTATCCCGATCCACAGAACTTCCTGGACATACTATTCCACACTGGTGCTGAGTATAACACGGGTAACTATAGCGACCAAAACGTAGACGCCCTGCTCGACCAGGCAGGCGTAGAGCAGGATGAGACCACCAGATTTAACCTGTACCGGCAAGCCGAGCAGATACTAGTAGACGAAGCCGCCTGCCTGCCTCTGTGGTTCGGTAAGACTTATCTTCTAATTAAACCTTATGTCAAGAACTATAAACTGGACGCTCAGGGTATTCCCACACTAAAAGAGGTATGTGTAAATGAGTAACAAAACTGGTTTACCCGCTCCCTGTGGACTTCACTGTGGTATGTGTCCGTTATATAAAGCACTATCCGACGAGAAATTGAGAGACACCTTGTCACAGCGGATGCAGCTACCTCCAGAAAAGGCCAAATGCCAGGGATGCCGAGCTGTTAACGGCCATTGTCCCGTTATTGGCGAACAGTGTGCAACTTATGTCTGTGCCAAAGAAAAAGAAGTGGAGTTCTGCTCTGACTGTTCAGAATTCCCCTGCTCTAAACTGTTACCCTGCACCGACAGAGCCGAGAGTTTGCCTCACAACCTCAAAGCCTACAGCCTGACTTTACGGAAGCTTCAGGGTGAGCAAGTCTGGAATCAGACGATAGGTCAAATGTATTCGCTATATTACAGGGGCCAAATAGTGATAGGCAAAGGACCAGTTGCACGCACATAGCCAAATCATCTTATGCCCATAAATCCTCTATAGCTTTTTCTGTTGGCTTGTTACCCAAAGGTTACAAATTGAAAGCGCAGTAAGTGGCAGATATGGTATATCGAGCTACCGCCTTTTGATCCAGAGACCTTATTATTAGCCATATTACTTCTTTCCCATACATAATCTCCTACTCGTAAAGTTACCTTTAGGCTATTCATAATAGCTCCGAGGGATGGTATATTAGATTCAACTGATTCAACGATAAATTATCGAACAGGGGGAGGTGACTGATCAAATGGAAAAGACGGGTGAACAAAACAAACCCAGCATGGATGAGCTGGCAGAACTGGCTCAAGCTTTGATATGCTGTGCCGGAACAGATATCTATATTGTTCCGGATGAAAAATCTCAGTATGCTAACTCACTGCTCCAAGAGCTAACAAGCTATACAGACATTGCGCCGGAACAGCTAGTTACATTGTCCCGGATGCAAAATTTAAGCACGCCAACTCCCTGCGCTAGGAACTAACTAGACTACACAGAGCAGAAACTGCGAGGTAATTTAGATGGTAAAGAAAGGTACATCAACCGAATATATAGGAAACCAGACCACTGTGGAAAGTTTTATGGACATAACCGAACACAAACAGGAGGAAAAAGCCCTAAGACAATCAGAGGAGAGATATCGGACTATCTTGGATGAGATGCAAGATGCCTATTTTGAGGTTGACCTGGCTGGTAATTTCACTTTCGTCAATGACTCGCAGTGCCGTCTTCTAGGATATTCAAACAAAGAGATGCTAGGAATGAACTATCGAGGCCATATAGCCAAAGAGGACGCTCAAGCTGTGTACCAGGCATTTAATCAGGTTTATCGGACCGGGAAGCCGATCAAAAATCTTATTTACAAAGTCATTCGAAAGGATGGTACCACTGGAATTGCTGAGACCTCGGCTTCTCTCCTATGGAATGCACAGGGTGAGGTCATCGGATTCCGTGGTATTGGCCATGATGTCACAGAACGCGTGCAGATGGAGGAGGCTTTAAGGCGGTCAGAGGAGAGATATCGGACCATACTTGAGGAGATAGAAGAAGGCTACTACGAGGTAGACCTCGCTGGTAACTTCACCTTCGCCAATGACGCAGCTTGTCGTCAATTCGGATACTCACGGGAAGAGTTAATCGGAATGAACTATCGAGTCTACGTACCCAAGGAGGATGTAAAGAGCGTATATAAGGCCTGGAATAAAGTCTATCGGACAGGCAAGTCACTGAAATCGTATCTTTTTGCAACCATTAGAAAAGATGGAACGCAAATGTTCTTAGAAAATTCGGTCTCTCCTTTGCGAAACAAGAAGGGAAAGATTGTCGGATTTAGGTCGGTCAGCCGTGATGTTACCGAGCGCAAGCAGCTTGCGCAAAAACTTGCTGATATGGCCACACATGATTCCCTGACTGGCCTGCCCAACAGAACATTGTTAAGTGACCGTCTTACGATGGGATTGGCTCTGTCACGGCGCAGTGGTAACAGGCTGGCCGTACTGATGCTCGATTTGGACCGATTTAAAGCTATCAATGATGCTATGGGGCACAGCGTCGGTGACCAATTACTGAAAGCTGTTGCAGAGCAGCTAACAGGTATTATGCGCAAGAGCGATACGATTGCCCGCATAGGTGGAGACGAGTTTGTTTTGGTGCTGCCACAAATATCCCAGGCGAATCATGTTACCAAGTTAGCCCAAAGAATCTTAGATGTCTTTCGACAGCCATTTGTTTTTGATGGTCACCGGCTCGATATCACAACCAGCATCGGCATTGCTATTTACCCCGAAGATGGTAAGGAGATTGAAAGCTTGTTAAAGAATGCCGACGCCGCCATGTACTGGGCTAAGGAGCAAGGTCGGGATACCTATAGGTTCTATGGTGGCGAAGACACCGGGACACTGTGATAAAAGCAGACAGGCATATGATTCTAGTTTTCCTTCGTGGCGTTTAGCAACCAGTACGATAGGCCTTGGACCTCAGAAGCTTCCATTATTGAGCAACACATATCAAATTACGCCCACAGAATACATAGCACCGCTACCACGTTGCACGGTAGCTGTTTGCTACTCCTCCATGACAGTTACCGATAGAACATTAGGACCTGTATGTGTGCCGATAACGGGGCTAACATTAGATAGATAGATTGGGACTTTTGGAAACACAGAGGCGATACGTTTGGCCAACGCCTCAGCTTCAGCTACGTTGGTGCCATACTCCACAGCCAATGCCTTTACCTTGTTGAACTTCGATGCAAACTCGCAAAGCCAATCCGTAGCCTTAGCTCTCGAGCGCACTCTGGCAAAAGGAAAAGCTACACCATCTTTTATACCAAGGATAGGATTCATCTTAAGCATCGACCCCATTAAAGCCTGTACTTTGCCGATGCGTCCTCCTCTGGCCAAATACTCGAGGGTATCAAGTGTAATTCGGATATGTATTCGTGGGATGGTTTTTGATATCATACCGACAAGCTCGCTGAGGTTGGCTCCAGATAGAGCTCTTTTGGCTGCCTCCATAACCAATAGTCCTTGCCCCATTATACCCAGTGTAGAATCGACAATTTCCACCTGGCACTTTCTCTTCATTAGATTTACACCCTGTACCGCTGCATCATAGGTGGCGCTCAACTTTCGAGACAGAAACACGCCCAGAATTTGGCTATACTTCGCAGCCAGACCATCGAAGACTTCAGCAAAAAAACCAGGGCCAGGGGCAGAGGTAGTAGGCAACGTAGAACTATGCTCTAACTTCTGGTAAAAGTCCTCAGAGCTCAGGTCAACCCTATCTTTATAGGTCTCATGGCCAAATTGGACATGTAACGGGATTACCGTGATTTCTAAGGCTTTGACCACCTCAGGTGGTAGGTCAGACACGCTATCAGTAACAAGCTTAACCACAGCTTCCTCCTTTACTCCAAACTGCCTCTTGCTTTCACTTGTGTCGAATGCCTAGTAGTACTAGGTATTATATTCCATCTCCGCTGCTGAATACAAGAGGTTAAGAAGTAGCATTCTCCCTGTTCAGGCTCGCTTCACTATGGGATAGATGCTTTCAGGAGACAAGCCAGACCCGGAATGGCAAGGATTAAGCTAGGAAAATCTGGGCTCTCTCAGTTTGATAACCACCGTGATAAAGCCAATTACTTGGTCTGACAGACAGATGAATTCACCGAGCACCGCTTGCATTTACCATCACAGGGCTCAACATGAATAGTAACATTGGTTCGGGGCAATCGCGCCTGGATATCATGCTCTAACAGGTCACACACCCGATGAGTCTGCTCCAGACTGATGTCCTTGGCCATTACCAGATGGAGATCAATATAGCGTTGGTTTCCAGAGCGGCGGGTGCGCAATTCATGGAAGCCAACTATCTGACTGCCTTGCTCGGATAAGCAAGATTTTATGACCGTCTGCTCAGAACTGGGAAGGCTGGCATCCACCAACCCAAGAAGCGGTTTGTTTATGGCATCATAGGCTAATTTCGCGATATAGATAGCAATACCGATGGCAATTATCGGATCGAGTATGCTTAAGCCGGTGAGTCGCACCACCAGCAACCCAACCAGCACTGCTGCTGTCGAATAGATATCACCAGTGATATTGCGGGCATTGGCCTCCAATACCACCGAGCCGGTAGCTCGGGATACCTTTAGCAGGTGGCGCGAAAGCAGAATGCTGGCAACCATGGAGACAGCCATCGCTCCAATTCCTGCCTCAGCCAGCCCTATAGTAGTCCTGTTTATTATCCGCCCGACTGACGAATAGACTATCAGCCCAGCAGCAACAAAAATGAGCACCCCCTGCACCGCACCGGCCATATCTTCTACTTTGCCATGACCAAAAGGATGTTCTTCATCAGCCGGCTTGGTAGCAATGCGCACAGCAAAAAATGTGACCAGCCCAGCAAAGAGGTCCAGAAAACTATCCGCTGCCTGGGCAAACACGCTGATGCTGCCGCTAATCCAGCCAACAATTATCTTCAGCAATATCAGCCCAATAACAACCCCGATTAAGAGATTAGCAGCGCCCTTTTCAGTTGAAAACATCAAATGGCTTTTCCTTGCGATAATTCGCTTTTCGGGCTACGAGTTTACCACTTATGCCCCAATAAAACAAATAAGGTATTTAAGGCCGTTTATTAATGTAGTGGCGAGGCTTTAGCCTCGCTATACCCAGAAAATCGTAGATTTAGCCAAGTGTAAAAGGCAACCCTAAAGGGTCGCAACCACATTGAAAATGGAAATGGATTGTTTAGTAAATGCCTCTATATTGCTCACCAGACCCAGCTCTGATATCATAGTGACGCTCTTCTTCATAGCTTGCTTTTGAACAACTTTTAAGAGACAGAGTCACAATGAGCGTAGGCTTGATTTACGACCCAGTCTATCTAGAGCACGATACCGGAACGCATGTCGAAAACGCCCAGAGATTGATAACCACCATGTCCCACCTCGAGGAGAATCACCTCAAAGACAAGCTTATCTCAGTATCACCACGCGCCGCCACAATTGACGAATTAGCCGCAGTGCACGCCCCCGAATACATCTCCAGAATCCAAAATCAAGCGGAAAGAGGCGGGGGCTGGCTTGACCCTGATACCGTAATGTCAC
Organism: Chloroflexota bacterium; assembly: GCA_016875875.1. Classification (NCBI taxonomy): domain Bacteria; kingdom Bacillati; phylum Chloroflexota; species Chloroflexota bacterium. Next base: position 129,540 of record VGOP01000006.1, read on the forward strand.
CGGGCTCATACAATGCGGCTGCCTATGCTGCTGGTGGCGCTTTGGCAGCAGTTGATGCAGTGATGAACAGACAGGTTAATAGCGCTTTCGCCCTGGTTAGGCCACCAGGACACCACGCCACATGCTGGCAAGCCATGGGCTTCTGCCTGTTCAATAACATAGCTGTGGCCGCCAAGTATGCCCTGTCCAACTTCGACATCAAGCGAATACTTATCGTCGATTTCGATGTCCACCATGGCAATGGCACACAGGACACCTTCTATACTGACCCCCACGTCCTCTATTTCTCCACTCACGAATACCCGTTCTACCCGGGAACCGGCAGCATAGATGAGACCGGAGCCAGAGATGGCGAAGGCTTTACTGTTAACGTGCCCCTACTGGCTGGCTGGGGAGATGACGAATACCAGACAGTCTTCGAAGACATCCTGGCACCAGTGGCCAAGCGCTTCGAGCCACAACTGATCATGGTCTCCGCCGGCTATGATGGGCACTGGGCTGACAACCTGGCTCTAATGCAATTAAGTGTCTCCGGCTTGGCCCGCTTGGTAGAGATCATAAAGACATTAGCTGATATGTTATGTCAAGGACGTATGGCCTTTACCTTAGAAGGTGGCTACCACCTTGAGGCATTGTCTCTATCCATAGGTGCCACGCTTAACATACTTCAGGGAAACCGTGAAACCTTTGACCCTCTGGGCAAACAAGAAGGAAAAACAGAACCAATAGATTTCGATAATTTCATAAAAATGGTGAAGGATATCCACCAGATAGAGTCTTGACATAGCGTTTAAGCCGATTCGACGAGGCTAAAACCTTGCAGCATTTCCACTTCAAGCGGGACTACTGACTGCCTTTTGCCGAGAAGCCAATCCCTTTTCCCAAACTACCAAAAGCTGCCCGGCAATGCACAGGGAAGAATAGATTCCAGTAGCGATACCAATGAGAAGCGCCAACACTAAATTATAGGTAGTTGTTCCACCAAGTAGAAAAAGCGCCACTATAACGAAAAGAGTAGCCAGACCTGTATTTAGAGAGCGTCCCATAGACTCGGTGATACCGTAATTTACTATCACTTCAAAGTCGCGGCTCACCCCTCGCTTCAAGTTCTCTCGAATGCGGTCAAAGACAACCACGATGTTATTCACACTGACGCCGACAACCGCTAACACGCCGGTAACAAACAAGGCATCGATCTCAACACCAGCCGCCCAACCCAGAATAGAGAAGACAGCGATAACCACCACCAAATCGTGCACCAGGGCAATAACGGCGCAGGTGCCCCAGCGGAAGGGATTGGGCATCTTGCGGAATGCCCAAGAGATATAGAGCAAAATACCTACCGAAGCCACCACAACAGCAATAATAGTGTTACTCACCGTTCCCCTAGCTACAATTGGCGAAACGCTGTAAAGGCTGCTAACTTCAATTTTGGTATCTAACTCTGTCTCTAAACCTTCCTTTAGCTTTGTGTTTTCCTCAGCAGATATTTCCGGGAGACGAACAAAGAAATCTCCTTCGCCAGCAGGTTGAACAACGGCCCTATCATAACCCAAGCTAGTAAACTCTTGACGCAATGTACTTAGCTCTATTTCCTTATCGAAATGCAAGGTCATGGCAGTGCCACTGCTGAAATCTACTCCCAGCTTAAGCCCGAAAACAGCCAGTGAGATTATACCTGGAATGATTACAATAGCTGAGATTAGAAAGAACCAGTTTCTTTTGCCAACCAAATCAATCATTGTTTCAATACTCCGTAAGCGCCCGGTCTTCTTGCCACGCCAAGTCCCACAAATGTACGTAGAAAAGTTCTAGTAACCACAACCTGTGTAAACATACTCAAGGCCGTGCCGATGAACAGAGTGGTGGCAAAACCTATGACCAAAAAATTGCCGAACGTATTTCCCAACCAGTAAAGGACGGCACAGGCGATAAAGACGGTTACGTTGGCATCAAAGATGGCTGACCAAGATTGGCGGAAGCTCTCCTCTACTGCCGCCCCCAGAGTACGCCCGCGTCTCAGTTCCTCTTTCAAACGCTCGGCCACAAGAACATTCCCATCTACTCCCATACCTATGGATACAATAAAGCCGGCAATACCTGGGAGTGTCAAAACCACCGGAATTAGCTTAAAAATAGCCAGGTTCAATGCTACAAAAACAACCAGCGCCAGACAGGCCACAAAACCAGAGAAACGGTAATAGGCAATCATAAATAGAACCACCATAGCCGATCCGATTATTCCTGCCATCAGGCTTTTCCGCAGAGAATCCTCACCCAATGTAGCCCCGATATCTCTACGTTCAACTACTGTCAGGGGCACATCCAGAGAGCCCGAGTTAAGCTGTATAGCCAGTGTCCTGGCTTCCTCTAGATTTAGCCCAGTAATAACCCCTCTCTCCTTAATCACGGATTGCACTGTCGGCCAAGAGATGGGTTCGCCATCCAAGTATATACCCAGCGGCTTCTGCAAGTTGCGTTGCGTAATCTGCTCAAAGAGAATGGCGCCTTCCTCGTTCCACTCAAAAGCCACTTCAGGCTTATTGGTCTGTGGCTCTAAAACAACCTGGGCATTTGGCTTTAGATACTTGCCAGTGAGTTCCCTTTCTTGCCCATCGCTGCCTTTGGCCTTAGCAACCGCAGTGAACTTGGGCTTACCAGTCTCATCAAACACTAACCGGCCAGACGCATCAAGCTCCATCTCCCTAAAATCAAGCTCAGCCGTCTGACCAATAAGCTTAATCGCCTCGTCAATATCTTTGACGCCAGGAAGCTGGACCAGAACGAAGCTGCCTCGTTCGTTCCGAATTGTCTGAACTATGGGCTCAGTCACACCGTAGGCGTTAACTCGCCGTTCGATTTTGTTTTTCACGCCCTCAATAACGTCAGCATCTGTCTGTGCCGGGTCTTTCTTGGTCAAGTCGATGCTGTAAACTAAATGGCTGCCTCCACTGAGATCAAGCCCCAATTTAAAGTCATCCCTGCCGAATATTCCATTACCCGGCAATATCACCCACAGGGAAAAGCCGAAAAGAATCAGTATGAAAATGAGTAGAGGGGCATTTCCTCTTTTCAATTAATCACCCATTCCTAGTAATTTAAATCGGTTGAAAAATCTCAACAAGCCATACCGCACTGTCTCTTCTCCAATTCCTTACGCACCAGCTCTAGGGCTTCCTCCCTCGTGCTTAACTCCCCAGCCGCTTGAGCCTCTCGCACCTCAGTCAAAAGCCCACCGACCAGACGCCCCGGCCTCAAGCCAAAGATATCGATTAAATCATGGCCATCAATCAACTTGACCGGCAGAACCTCAGCCTCCTGCTTTAAATGCTCGGCCAGTATATAGCTAATTAACTGATTATGCTGCTGCCATTCCTCAATGTCAAGTTTGGGCCCATGAGTAGCCAGATAATCAGCCAGGGCTAGAAACAGGACATCGATTCCAGCCTCCTCGGTATCACGAAAATACCGATAAATAGCCCGGCTGGTAGGCAAGCCATCGTTAGCCATCTGGGCGGGGCGGAGATGGTGATAAACCAGATTCTCCACCAATCTTATCTCCCGACCGCTGAACCGCAGCCTCTCTAAAATCACAGCCGCCATAGCCGCTCCCTGCTTGGTATGTCCCAAAAAACGCGTTCTGCCTGTTTCATCAACCGTCTTGGTCGTCGGTTTGGCAATATCATGCATCAGTGCCCCCAATTTGAGCAGCAGCCTTCGATTGCTGCCGCCGGACACCTCCTCATCGAAATGCTTACTTATCTCCTCCGACCACGGGGTTACTGTCAACAAGTCCTCTTTGCCATATTTCCATAGGTTCTCCCGGAGCAAAAAATCCGCAGCAGCCATCGTCTCTACAGAATGGTCGAAGACGTCCCAATAATGCTCTTTCGGCTGCTTCGCTCCCTTCATCTCCTCCAGCTCAGGAATTATCTCGGTGAGCAAACCTAACTTGTCCAAATAGCGCACCGTCTCACCGGAGCCGGGCAAAGCCAATATCCTCACCAGCTCTTCACGCAGTCTCTCCCCGGGAACCAGCTTAGCCAATCGGCAGTCTTTTCGAATTAAACTTTCGGTTCCAGGCTCGATCTTGAAGCCAAGCTCAGCAGCCAACCTGACACCCCGCAGCAACCTTGCCGCATCTTCCTCGAAAATCCGCTGGCCAACTGCCCGCACCAGCCTCTTCTTCAAATCGCTTTTTCCGGAGAAGGGGTCAATAAGCTGAGGCGACCCCGAAATCAGGCCTTGAAGCTCCACCGCCATGGCGTCAATGGTGAAGTCACGTCGTGCCAGGTCATTTTGGATGCTGTTTGAGAAAGAAGAGAAATCCAGATGCCACAGGTGTTCATCGGCAACAATCACCCTGGCCACCATATTCGCCTCATCCAGCAGCACATACCTGCCGTCAATGGCTCTTGCCACTTCCTGAGCCATATTCAAGGCGTCACCACTTACGGCAACGTCAATATCGGCTGTCTCTCTGCCTAGCAGCCAATCGCGGACAAAGCCACCGACTACATAAGTTGGGCACTTATGTGGGGTGAGAATGGTGGATATTTTGGCCAGGAGGCCAAGCGGGTTTTGATTGATGTCAGGCATAGCCCCAGATTATACCCCGGGGCAGTAAAATTGTAAAGACTAAAGTGTATCGTCTATTAGGCTTTTCTTTGGAAAGGAGAGCCATCCTAAACAGCATGTAGCCACGAGGCTTTAGCCTCGTAGCCAGCGACGGAACAATCTCTGTGGATGGTAGACATAATCGGATTGATTAGCTCCGACTATCTGGAGGTTAAAACTTCATTTACCGCATGAAAAGCATTGATACGCCATTTAACTGCACTGATATCAAGCTCGTCACAGCCATGCTCAATAGCTGCTCGCACCTCGTCATTGACAAAGCCATTGCTATTGTTATCGCTTCCCAAGGCAAAGAGGAGGCCGGTCAACCCGGATACATGAGCTGCAGCCATTGAAGTGCCACTCTTGTTGTCATATCGATTACCAGGCAACGTGGAATAGATGCCCACACCCGGAGCTGCTACATCTACCCAATTACCACGACTCGACCACGAGGCTACAGTATCATTACTGTCGGTAGCTGCCACAGCAATAGAATTGGAGTAATAAGCTGGATACACTACTTTTGTACCTACGAAGTTGCCGGCTGCAGCTACTACAACAGCTCCTTGGCTCCAGGCATAGTCAATTGCTTTTTCCAAGCCTGGCGACGGCTCGGTGCTGACCAGGCTCATATTAATAACCTTGGCGCCATGCTCCACTGCCCAGGTAATACCCTTAGCCGCTGCCGAACCATAAAATCTGCCTTGGTCATCAGCCACTTTGACATTCATCAAACGGCAATTGTATGCCACGCCAGTAACACCCACGCCATTATTTGCCGCAGCGGCAATTATGCCGGCAATATGCGTACCATGACCATATATGTCCTTGGTGGTCGGGCTATCGGTGAAATTAACTTCAGCTATCACCTTGCCAGCCAGGCCCTCATACTCCTTATCAATCCCCGTGTCCAGGATAGCGATAACAATGCTGGCCTCTCCTGATGCAATTTCCCAGGCTTGAGGCGCCATAATCTTCGGGATAGCCCACTGCCTGCCAGAATAGTCACCCTCCGAAGTTGCCACAGCCGCTCTATAACTAACAGACTCAGAGTTGGAAGCAACGACAGCCACAGAGCCTGTCATAGCCTCAAAGCTGTCTGGCAACGCCTGAAAGGGGAGAAAACTTGCCGCCAGGCAGAGGAGAAGTAAAACCGGTAACCATATAAACTTTATTCTGATCATTTCTGTGTTAGTTTATATGGTCTAGTCCGTTTTCGAATCGCCCGTAGGTCACGTTTTGATGTGGTAACTTGGTCACAACACAAACCAGGACTAAGTTCCTAAGCAGCATTCAAGGAGATGCACAGGATAATGGCGATACGCAAACAAAGGCATATTGCCCTTAATGGAGGAAATAAAACTGGTGTGGTACGGACTTATTTACTGCCGTGCTCGGGAGAGGTTTCTTCGTTTAGCCTTTTAGCTAATCCCGCCCTTCTCTGCAATGAACAGAGCAATATCCTCCCTGCTGAATCTGCGGTCACCTCGCGGGCCGATGCGGTATGCCTTCAGTACTCCTCTGTCATCCCACCGTCGCACCGTATTAATATGCACGTTGAGAAGCCGGGCTAACTGTCGCCCTGTTAACATACCGTTTGATTGACTAATACGCGCCATGCCAAAAACTCCTTATGCCTACTCTAAAATCGTCTTAACTACTCTAAATCATCCTAACTACTCTAGATTATCTATATTAACTTTAACTCACTCTATGTCACTACACAATCACCCAAAGGTACCGAATGACATGGTAGATTAGCCCTATACAATTATCACTAAAAAGTCCTTCTAGTAAAAAAGTCCTATACATGGTGAGGTTTTGTTATGATAAGTTACTTGACAATGAGCGCCTTATATGCGATTATGGCCCTACTAAATATTAAATACAATTTAAATACAATTGGGGGGCAATGAAGCGCCGGCCGCAATTTGGTCACTTGGTTGGTGCCGAGCCAGTAGTGAAACCGACCCATTTTTTGTGTCGGTTTCTTTCTCTTTCTTGCACGCAAGAAAAGATAGGCTTAGAGAATAAATTAAAGGCAAAGACTACATGAGAAAAGAAGGCAAATACACTAGATTGTTCCGTGGCCTGGCTGTTACTGTCATCCTCAGCTTACTGCTCTCTATGGGATTGGCCACAACAGCACCACGGCCAGTATCGGCGGGAAATGAGTCTTTCTGGGGCTGGCACCTCGACGATCGCACTGGTGGCTACCCAGGCTGGTTAGGCGACTGGACGGGGGGGGGACCTTGGACCTAACTGGAGAGAGGCCGATTGGGTATCCTATGTGCTGGTATTGGATGGCTACGGCGGAGCGCCTCTGCCTAACATTGATATTGCATTTGACTTCTATGCAAGTAATAAGAATGCTATTTTCGTAGACCTGATAAGAAACTTCTCCTATAAGATTAGAGACCCGTACCCTGGCAGTGGCAAGCCAAACGATGTGTTTCCATCCAATTTCCAAACGTGGCGTACTGGCACTTTCACTCCCACCGTGATTAACCGGACTTTTCCGGTGGGGACTCCCGACGATCAAGCTAACCCTCCAAAACAAGCCTACTGGCGATTAACACCTAATGCTGGACTCCCCGCGATTCCAGCAGGTCAATCAATTGCCTTCTACTTCGAGGCACGTCTTGCCCCCACCTTCATCTGGTGGCAAGCCGGTCAGGAATACAGATTAAACGCCCCTCCTACCAATGCTTTGGGTGGCGACCGCTATGGCCCACCAGTATACCCCACCAACTGGACAGCACCCCACAATGGAGCATCACAAACAAGTGGTTCCAGCGCTCACTTTTACCTTGAGTCGCCAGGAATAGGTCAAAAGAAGATTCCCATTCCCATACCCACTGAACCACCCGGAGTAATCCAAGGCACCAAATACAACGACTTAAATGCCAGTGGCACCAGGGAAATGGGCGAGCCAGGTTTGGGTGGCTGGACTATCAACCTGTTAACAACAATCGACGGCATAACTTTCCCTTTCAGCATCACAACCCTCGTGACCGACGGCAGCTATGCCTTTTCCAACCTGGTGGCTGGCACCTACACTATTACCGAAGTACTTCAGTCAGGTTGGACCCAGACAGCTCCTACCCCCATCCCTCCCGGCAGTTATAGCATCGTCCTAGGCGATGATGATATAGCCTCGGTGAGGGACTTTGGCAACATGAATTGCACCATTCCTGACTGTACCATCACCGCTCCTGCTTCAGTCTGCGCCGGTTCCACCAGCAATACAGCCTCTGTCCCAGATGCCGGAGTAGGCGCTACCTATACCTGGACAATTACTAACGGCACCATCACCGCAGGCCAGGGTACAAGAACCATCACCTGGACTGCCGGCTCAGTCAGCCCCATCACCATCGGCATCACCGTCACCACTAGCGCCGGCTGCCAGTGTACCGGCAGCAAAAACGTCACCGTTAACGCTAAGCCCATCGCCTCCGCCGCCTCTAACTCACCGGTGTGCGAGGGCGCTACCATTAACCTCAGCGGCGGCCCAGCACTTATGGCCTCTTATGCCTGGTATGACCCCAACTTTAACCTTATCGCCAGCACCCAGAACCACGCTATACCTAACGCTACACTGGCGATGGCCGGTAGCTATACCTTGATTGTAAATGACGGCACCTGCACCTCAGATAACGCCACCACCTTAGTCACCGTTAACGCTAAGCCCATCGCCTCCGCCGCCTCTAACTCACCGGTGTGCGAGGGCGCTACCATTAACCTCAGCGGCGGCCCAGCACTTATGGCCTCTTATGCCTGGTATGACCCCAACTTTAACCTTATCGCCAGCACCCAGAACCACGCTATACCTAACGCTACACTGGCGATGGCCGGTAGCTATACCTTGATTGTAAATGACGGCACCTGCACCTCAGATAACGCCACCACCTTAGTCACCGTTAACGCTAAGCC